>JACJXQ010000010.1 GCA_020636495.1 Chitinophagales bacterium
TATAATAACCCGCCGTGTGCACGCAGGCTTGAAGCAGGATTCTCTTATGCTGAATCAGAACTTTAACGTAGCTGAAACCATGTCACGGGTAATTATGGCTAAGTTGACTACCCAGGTAGGTAACTACCAGCGTTCGGTGGGTACGGTTGTTTCTGATGTCAGGTTAATGGCGTTGAAATTGGCTGGCTACTCTGTAGAATCCGTATATACTGAGTATGAGTCAGCCATGATCGGTGACAAGCTGAGGGATGAACAGGCTTACGCAGCTAAGATAAAGAACCGTATGCAGTTGCGTGATATGGGCATCATAAGCCAGCAGGACATGGCGCAGGAAGTAGGGTACGAGGAACCACACGCAGAACGTAACGTAGATTATACTGTACCGTCTTTGGAAAAGCAGGCACAGGGTAAACAGGCGGTACCTAAAGACCCGACCAACCCGGCAACTACCGTTGACCCCGCACAGGCGCAGGACCCTACCGCATCGGGGGCTACTGCGTATAATGCTACGTTACTATACCACCGAATACACCGCGGGGCTGATGAGTTCGACTATGGGGATGAATGTACCTGCGGAGAGTGCGACCACGTTATCTCTTATGCAAAGGACAAGGACAAAAAGAAAAAACCTAACATAGACGATGCGATAGCTCTGTATCAAAGTGATGTGAACTATGAGTACCGTCAGTTGATAGATAGGGCATCACTACGCATAGTTTCAGAGTTAGAGGGCATAGGTAATGGTGTTACTGCTGAACAGTTGACAGATAAGGTATTTTACATTTTATACAGTGAATGGGATGCCACATTCAACCAAGCCCAACAGAAGCATATAAAGAAATGGGTACGCAACATTTACGATATATTCAGGAGAGATTCTGAGGGTATATTCGGAACTGCTACTGATGTTAAGCCATCATTCGACCTGTTCGATATACGGGCACTGCAGTACTTTGAGGATAGTGACAATTTTTATTTAGGTAAGTTCATAACGGATACGGACACCCGCAGGGCGGTGACTGAATTTGTTAAGCAGGCTTACCTGGTAGACGGTACCCCGATAGGTAAGAACCCGCAGGCCATTGAGAACTTTAAGGATGGTTTCAGGGAACTTATGTACCTGGAAGATTGGAAGATACGCCGGATAATAGATACCTCAGTTAACCGTATGCGTAACACGGGGGCATTGTCTTATATGCAACAGGCGGGAGTTACTTCGTTCAAGCGCATAGGTATCAGGTCGGCTAATCAGTGTCAATATTGTGCACATATGGATGGTCAGGTATTTTCTGTACAGGAAGCATACACAGCCGTTGAGAAAGCTATGCACGGTCAACCACAGGCTATAAAATATGATCTACCATTCGTTACCTCAGTGTACGGTGGGCGTGATGGCGTTGAAAGGTTCAAACAACTTGCCCCGGCACAGATACAGGCATCCGGAATACACATACCACCGTCACATGGGCATTGCCGCTGTGTGATAGTAGCTGTTTTATAACTATATTTGCTGTACGCACAGTGCACAAGCACTCATTCCATTACCCCCTTCGTATTCATATGAAGGGGGTCAATTTTTTAAATAATTAATTGACTTAATTTTTTTACTACATTTGCATCATGGCATTCTGTTTAAGTGATATGTATAGTTCTGTAGACGCTTCGTGTGAGTTCAATGCTTTCATGTCGGAGGCTACGAGGTGTGAGGGAACTACCCGCCCTAAGATAGTTATAGGGTTGACTCCCGATAAAACGGAATGCCTGGAATTACAGCCCATAGAAAGGGGCGGGCAACTTGAAAATGTACTACGATGATACTACTACGTCCCCGAAAGATACTTACAGCTAAACTTAGTTTTAACGCAGTACTTCCACACCCCGAAACGGTGAGTATGCAGCGTTCGGGCGTTCCTATGGGTATGCCGAGCCGCGTAACTACTGAGGAGTTTGACAGAATACGTGCAGAATACGGACTATTCGGTGGTAGTGCTGGCACCAATAAGTTCTACGCTGATCTTAAGCTGGAAGATATAATGCCGAAAGCTGAGGACTACGTAAATATACCCATGCGTTTTATATCACAGGCCATAGTAGGCGGTGGTAGCTGGAAAGCAACAGATTTCAGTACGCCCGGCGTGTTGGAAGCATCGGTGCAAAGGTTAGGGGGTAAGCCCATGTTTACTGAGCACGACCAAGAGGTACTTAACGCAGTAGGCCTCATAGCTAACCCGTACTGGGAATCTGCTACGGGCACCGGTGAACAATTCGTACCCGGCGGCATATCGGGTAATGCCATGGTAGATTATAAGTCTAACCCGAGGCTTGCCCGTTTGGTGTTATCAGGTGCTATTTACTCATCCTCTGTTACCGCTACGTTCAATTTCGAGGCATCGCATACTTTTAAAGATGCTGAGGAATTTTTCCGCAATGTAGGTACCATCAGTAATTCCGATAACAAGATGGTAAGACGTGTCGTTACGGAGGTGCTGGACTACGATGAGAGTTCTTTCGTGTGGTTAGGTGCTGACCCGTATGCTAAAACAAAAGCACCCGATGGTACATTACGTAACGTAGATCATAAGTCGGTGTACTTCTCCAAGGCTGATACCGTGTCATATGATAAGGCAGACAGCAAGGAGATGAAAGAGTACACTGATGAAAAAAGATTGCATATAAATTTTGCAATTCCGCAAACAGTTCTATCTTTGTCGAAAGAAAAAGTAACTACACAGTTTTCTACACAAACACCAAAAGAGGTCAAGATGAATAAATTTGCTATAGCTTTCATAGCCACCTTCGGTAAATCACTCGGAATAGATTTTGAAGTAACCGAGGAAACTCAGTTAACGGATGACCAAGTAAGTAAACTTACAGAGGGTCTTACCAAGTTAGGCATCAAAGATCCGGCAGCCCCCGATGCGGTGAGCTTCGTAAACAGGCTGTTTGTAGCTAACGATAAACTGGAAGCAATAGCTGCAGCCCCCGCTACGTTGTTGGCTAATAAAGGTGAGTTTGTGGCTGTACCTAAGTCTGAGTACACAGCACTTGTAGACAAGTCAAAACTTGCTATGGATGCTGACACTAAGCAGGCATTGGAGGAGAGGGCTACCATGGGTGATAAGCATATCGCATTCCAACGTTCTGAGTGTGAACGTCTGTACAAACTGTCACTGGGTAAAGCTGAGCCTAACCAGGCTGTGCTTAAGAACATACAGGATGCTAAGGCTGACCTGTTGGAAGGTATGTTACAGCAGTACGGTAAAGAAGCTGTTCAGAAAACAGCAGCGTTCTGTACGCACTGTAACAGCGGTGAGCATATTGACATGCGTAGCACTGTTGATACCAGTGAGGGTAAAGGTGATCACAAAACGCCTGATAACGCTTCGTTTAGCGTAGCGGCAATGCGTGACAAGTTTAACAGGACAACACTTGTCCCGACAACTAAATAATTTTTACTATTTTTACAACCAATACGACTAACGTCATTTTATAATAACAAAATTTAAAACACACAATCATGGGCGCAGATTACGGCTTAGGCAACGGGGTAACACGTAAAGAGATTCGCGAGAACTCGTACGCTATATGCATAGGTTTCCCGTACACATCAGGTACTTTCGCAAAGAACATGATGGTAAAACTTAACAGTAACGGAACGGTATCACCCGTAGCTGCTGTTACAGACCGCCCGTTAGGACGTGTTTCGTCAGATTGGGATGGTAACAATGAGGATCATGTACGGGTTATTGTTCCGTTCATAGCTGAGCATACTGCCTACGCTGACGGTGACATAGACGAGAATGAGTTCTTGTCATGCAGCGGTTATGACACTACATCGGGACTGCCCAAGTATAAGGTAGCTACCGTAGGTGACTGGGTATCTGCTGTATGTAAGTCAGGTGCATCAGATACTACGACAACCGGTCGCGTAGGTATACTTTACCAACCGTTCCAGTTGGGTGATATTTTGGAAGCACAGGCCAACATAGCCGTGATAGGTACTGAAACCAACCTGGTAGGTGTGGATGGTAGCGGTAGTAACGCCGCCCCGTTGGTTGAAACGGAAGCACGTCTTGACGCACACCAGGTTAAGATAGATGCTATCATAACAGCACTTGTGGCCGCAGGTATCATAGCTGCCCCGTAATTAACTGACTTAATTTTTTAGGTTACTTATACTATTTTTAAAGCAAAAGATAAAAAACACACTCTTATGTCACATACGTCACAGACCAGTTTCGAGCAAACTACGGATACCGTCAGGGGGCTATTAAAAGATGACCCTGCCAATAAGGGCATTGAGTTCGGTAAGTATAAAGCACCGCAGAAAGGTTCTAAGACCTCGATTGATCTTACCAACGCTGTGATGCGCGATATGCCCGAAATGGTTAAGGCTTTGGACGCTATGCGTACCGGTAACGGTGAGGAAAGGCCTGTAGATATATCTTTATCGGAGTTCGTGAATGAACGCTATGGCTTTGCTACTGCTGACAATTCCGGGGTATCTGAGGAATTTTTCAGGTCTATCGGTTTGAACCCGTCACGTCACACGCTGCAGTATATGACGCAGATGAGTGACAACAATGAGGGTTACCGTTGGCTGGTGGCTGAGGTACTGCGTGAACCTATCAGGTTAGGTTATCGCCGTAATCCACTCTACCCAAGCATCATCGCTATGGAGGAGAACATCGCACAGCCGAGTATCAAAATGCCTGCTATTGACATGAGTGATGCTCGTGTCACTAAGATAGGTGAGGCTGAGACTATCCCTACGGGTACCCTGGCGTTTAACCAAAAAGAAGTTAAGCTGCACAAACTGGGTGTAGGTCTTAAGCTGACTGATGAGGTTATCCGTTATACATCGCTCAACCTGTTGTCTATATTTATGCAGGATATGGGCGTACAGTTGGCAATGGGTACTGACTACCATGCTGTGAGTGTTCTTATCAACGGTGATGGCAACTCTAACGGTGCGCCGGTTGTAGGTGTCGCATCCTCTGGTACGCTGACTTATGCCGACATACTCCGTATGTGGATATACATGGGGGCTGCTGGTCGTATGCCGCAAAGCATACTGTCTAACATAGACATGGCTATGACAGTACTTGGCTTGGATCAGTTCTCTAGGCGTGACTATATGCGCTACGGTACATCTGATACAGCGGGTATTAACTTGCGTACACCTGTTCCGCAGTCGGCTAACTATGACGTACACGGGGCTATGCCTGCGTCAAATCAGATAATGCTGATAGACCGCAACAGTTCGTTGATTAAGTTCAACTCATCTGCCCTGCGCATGGATACAGCGCGTATCGCAGAACGTCAACTGGAAGGCGCATACGCTACGTTGACTACAGGTTTCGGTATACTGTACCGTGACGGTCGTGTTATCATAGACAAGTCACTGGCGTATAGTTCTTACGGTACACCGTCTTGGATGGATGCCCTGGCATTGCAAGCGGCTGCTGCCTACAATGAGCAGTAATAGTATTTGTTAATAGCATAAAACATTTGTACAATGAGTAAGAACAGTGATTTTATATACTTAAGGTTGACCGATACGGAGACAACTTTCTATGATGCCGTAACCGGCGTGTCAATAGTCAGGGATCGTATAGCCAAGGTACCCGCCCGCGCTATGGGTAGTTTCGCCCCACAGATAAAGGCTGGCATATTGGTTGATCTGACCACCGCTAACGGGCAGTCTTTGTGGGAGAAACAGAACCCCGGGGAGGCCACTGAGCAGGCAGCTATCGAAGCGTCTGCTGAGGGTACAGAGGATACAACCGATGAGACGGTTGAGGATACTGCCACGGGTGCTGCTGATGGTGCGGAGGAGGAAGCGTCTGTTGAGGACGAACCAGCCGCTGAAACACCTAAAGCAAGCACTGCAGGTAAGCGTACCGGTAGGTTCGGTGGTAAGAAAAATTAAGCTACACTTACTTTATAAATCGGAAAAAGCCCTCATACGTGAGGGCTTTTTTATTTACCTTTGTTGTATGCCAAGCACAGATTACAGAACATCCGACCTGACAACCGCCGATATGGTATTTAATCGGTTACCTTATTTAGATGACGGGGATGCCGGTACGGTAAGTACGGTAAATTCTTTCATATTTGAGGTAATGCACGACCTTGAACCATGTTTCCAGGTAGGGGCATCGGACGCTGATAGGGTAGGACAGGAAACCTATTACACGGTTGTTATGCAAAGCATCATAGCCGATGTAGTGGCATGTTATCTGCTTATGTACAGGTCTATTCAGAACGCCGAGGGTACTTCGGGGTCAACGCCTACAACCCGGTATCTGAAAAGGGCTAAAGCGGGGTCTGCTGAAACTGAGTGGGGGCAATTCTCCGTCAAGGATGGTGTGGGTATGTTCGCTAACATAGATACTACGATAGCTTACTACAAGACGAGTGCAGCACGCCGCGCCCGTGGGTTAGGTTGTATACTTGATGTATGCACCGATTGTACCACTGAGGAATCAGCTAACGGCCTGTATCCAATTATTGTACTAAATAGCTGCGGTTGTTCATGAGTGACTTACTAACACCATCCGATAGGGCTGAGATACGTGCTGCATTGCGGGATGTATCCGATACTTTTAATAAGACTACCATTACCTATAAGAAGTGGGTAGGTAGGGCTACCCGTTTCAGTTCGGGGGATTCAACTTACACTGACTATTCTATATTGGCTTTGGTAGAATACGGTAATTTGGAAAGCGGTAGGTTTATCATACAGGAGTCGGTCAATGATTCGGGTAAACTAAATTCTGCCTCGGTTCGTATAACTATGAATGTGGATTACTTGAATAGTACACACTCTTTGTGGGATGGTACCAACAACGTAGCCCTAATGAACTACGGGGCAGACAGGTTATTCATAGGTGACCAGGAGTATGACATAACGCAGCTTACTTACGATGGCCCACTCGAAGCAAAACCCATTTTATGTATCATCTATGCAGACCCGAAGCCTAATGTTGCTTAATGAAATTATCCGCACATAAGGTAGGTAACTGGAACTCGTTTTCGTTACTGGCAGCCAACCTGCATAAAGAACTGGCCAACGCCCGCATGGTAGTACTAAAACGATGGGCACTTAAGGCTGAGGGTATAGCTAAGGAATTTCTGAACAGCCAGGAACTTGCGCACAATGGTACGTGGCTGCCTTTATCTGTATACACCCGTCAGCGTAAAGCACGGTTAGGTTACCCCGATGATACACTCATAGAGACTACTACTTATTTTCAGGCTATAACATCATTTGTGGTGGGCGATACCGCTAATGCGGGGGTAAAGCGCGGCAAGACGTACCCTAATTTCAAATCAGTTACCACTGCATCCGGTAAGCATAAGAAATTAAAGTCTCAGGAAGGTAATGTCGGCAGGGAGATAGCTACTATAGCTAAGTGGCAGGAGTTCGGTAACGCTGTACTCCCCGCCCGCCCGCTTTGGCAGCCTACATATAAACGGGTTATGGTATGGCATCTGCAGCATAACGATTACAAAAAAGTGGCGATACAGATGCTTGTGAATAAATACCAGGTAGTTACTACCGGCGGTACGCCTAAACCTGTTGGTAGCATATCCAAATACACATTAAAGTAGTATATTGCAGCATGGTAACAGCAGTCACATACGGGGAACTTGACAGGATGTTTGAGGAAGTACTCAGACGCGCCGTAGTAGCTGCCGGTTATTTACCTGACGTGGCTTCTTATATCGGGGACCCCGCAGGTTATGAGGCTGCCAAGGCATCCCTTAAAACTTCATTAGGTGCTAACGGCAGACTGATAGAGGTATTCGGTCCCGGACCGTGGGATAATTATATGGATAAGGCTTCATGCCGCATAGTGGTTACGCGGGAGGGTTCAGCCAAGGGTACCATAGGTGGGACTAATGAGGTGTACTTCACCGCGACATCGGGATCGGGCGCATCGGCTGTTTATTCAAAGTATGCTTACCCCGATGCTACCAATCATGTAAGTTATAGTATCAGGGTAATAACGGACAGTCTTGCTTATGATGAGATAGCTTGCGGGATAGTAGACAAAGCACTCGGTAACAGGAAGTATATAGCTACAGTAGACGCTTCGGGTAACGATACCACCAGTAAGGCCCTCGTGTGTTTTGAGGGGAATGTTGACCTGAGTAGCACACATTTCATGGAGCGCATGTACAGATACCAGGTCAAGGATATATTCATGCAGCCAGCTACACTTATATCATCCGATATACCTGCGTTGACCGAGATAAACCCGGGGCTGTACTTGGGTAATTCTACGGATAGTGTAGACATGTCGGGTGATCCTGATGTAGAATTATCGTACGATACCCCCGCCCCATAGTAAATTAATTCAATTAAAAATACCTGCGATAATAATATTTCTTATATTTGCATCAAGCACTCAACAAAATTTAAAAACACATGGCTACAAATCCAACGGGTAGACCACGGGTAGATATACCGGTAGTTGATTATTCCATACTATACAACACATACGCTAAGGGCGTAACCGGGTTTTTGGGAGTTACGGAGCGCGGTGAACCGAGTAAGGTGTATTCCATAAACTCATGGGCTGAGTACCAGGTTTATTTGGGTGGGCTTATTTCGGGTAACTACTTCCCTTTGTACTGTAAACGTGCATTGGAGCGCGGTGCTAAGTTGCGTATCGTACCTGCAGGTAAGTATACTAATCCTACAGATAAGACTACACTGTCCGGTACCAAAGCGGCCCTTACTATAACGCAGTCTACCGCGTCAGCCGCCGGAGCTACAACCGCTATTACGGCAAGTGCTAATGCATCTGCCGATGGTACGGTGACGCTTACTGTGAAACGTCCGAACGCCGCCGATGTGGTTATAGCATCCGCAGTAGCCATTACAAGCGGTGATACACCTACGGCAATAGCCGCAGCACTTGAATCAGCGATAGATGCCGGTACGGGTACCCACGGTTATTCATCAGACGATACTTCTGCCCCGCAGTTGGATATAACAGCCCCCGCCAGTTTGGGGTCATGGGGCAGTAATTTACAGCTTGTGGTAACCGTTACGGGTGGTGTAACATTTAATTCTTACCTGGTTAATTTCTCAGGAGGTAATTATGCCAATACGAGTGGTGCGGAAGCCGTATTCACCGCAAAGGCAAAGGGTACGGGGTACAATAAAGTTACTGTTGCCTGTACACACACAAATGATCCTGATTATGTTGACCTGACCGTCAGCATATCTGATAGCACAGCCCCGACAGAAACTTACAGGAATGTACCAAGATTGGGTACATCATCTGCCATGGCTACTAAAGTGGCTGAGATACAAGCGGCTTCCATACTACTGTCAACCGTAGAGATAGACAGTGCGTTCGTGTTCACTACGTTCAGTACCGCACTTACGGGTGGTGCTGACGGCACCGCGCTGGTGGCTAATGATTATGCGGGCGATTCATCCCAGGCTACTAATATGCACGCATTCGATGCTGATGTGGACATCACTAAGATATGCGTACCTGCCATAGTCGATGGTACACTCGCCAAGTCTGTAGCAGACTATGTAGATTCCCGCGGGGATATTATGGGTTTGCACCGCACGCCTATAAACGTACCACCCGCAACGGTGTTGGAATATCGTAAGGGTACGGGTGCTTATTCACACACGCCTATAAATAGTTGGGCTAACCTGATGTTCACTGGTGGGTTGGAAGTAGTTAACCCCGCTGACCTTACTAACGTTGAAATATCTGAGATAGCTGACGTAGCAGGTATCATAGCTACTAAGGACAGTCAGTTGGGCGAGCACTACTCGTTTTCTATTGACGGGATCAACACCGTTAGGGGGGCTAACAAAGTACTGGTAAATGTCGGCACAGGTGCTTACGCCGCACAGGCAGACGCGTATAACGATAACGGCATCATACCTGTTATACAGGATGCTACAAAGAACATAAAGGTACAGGGTAATGCTACCCTGTACACCACGCCAAGCCTGCTGCAGAAAGCGGAGGTAGCTGAGCTTATTATCTACGTAAAAAGGTCACTGCGTACAATACTTCCTGCATCTATGTGGAAACCTAACGACCCGCAGACATGGCGTGAGATATACAGGCGCGTAACACCGTTCATATTCAGTCTCATCCGTAACCGTGCGTTATGGAACAAAGAGGAGGATGTTGACCTGTGGTACCAGGGTGACCAAAACGTATCATCTGTTGCTGAGGCGGTGGTTAATAACTCTGCCGATATTGACGCGGGTAAGTATACGGCACGTATATTCCTGCAGCCTAAAGTAGCAGTTAAATACATAGAAATGCCGCTGATCATTGCCAATAGTTCAGTAGACTTCGGTGAATTGCGGGAGGTGGTATCTATTTAACATATTTTGAGTATTCTATAATATAACGCATAATGGCTAACGTAAGTAACGCACAAAAGAGCTTTAATTGGTTGATAGAGGTTAACGGGCTGAACTCTTTCCTGGCTCAGAAGTGTAATGTACCATTACCCGAAATAGGGGCAGTATCTCACGGTGATACCAACTACGATGTGAAAACGGCGGGTAGGATAGCTTTGGAGGACATGGTATTGGAGAAACTTGTACCAGCCCCCGGAGGTGATTCATGGGCAATGACATGGTTACAGACCGCCCGTAACATGGCCACAGGCGGTGGTGCTTTACCTCTTAATTACAAGGCCACGGTGGTTGTACGCGAGCTTTCTGATGACGGTGTTACTATCCTGCGTTCTTTCGTATATACGGGGGCTTGGGTGCGTAAGGTAGAACATTCAGGATTGGATCGTACTTCTGAGGATAATGTTATAGAGACGGTGACCATATCCGTAGACCGGGTAACACAGATATAACATACTACATTTTTCATATGTAAACACCTGTTAAAAATAAACAGGTGTTTATTTTTTTTTGTTACCTTTGGTTACATAAAATGGAATTATGCACACGGTAAAACTACTAAGCGGTATCCCCGCCGTAATCACAAATTTAGGGGGAAAGGAACAGCGTATACTTACTGAGGGCAAACAAGGTCCGACACCCGACAAGATGAACAGGATGTTATTGTCTTTTGTAAAGAAACTCGGGGACGTGACGTTATCTGACCTGAAAGATGATGAACAGTTGAAACTGGTATCCGGGTTATTATCCTGCGATAAGCAGAAATTGTTTATAGCGGCACGGGCGATAACCTATGAGTCCGACCCTAATTATATATTTACCTACGATTACACCGACACGGCAGGTAAGAAGCGTTCAAAGGAAATGCAGATGGACCTGACAGATGGTGTCCCCGAATTTACTGCCAAGAAATTTGACCCATCGTTAATAGCCGGTAGGTCGATAAGTGACCTGCGCATGAACTGGCAGAGTATTCGCGACACCGCCGAGGACTTCGATTGTATGACAGTTGATGAGGCGAAGCAGGCAGCGGTTATGGAGTTTGATGTACCCATTAAGGATGACCCCGTTATAACGGGCGGGCGTGTAAGTATATGTATGATGGGAGAGGCCGGGGCTACTTATATGCAGACGGTGAAACGTTCAGAGATAAGCTCGCATACGCTTCTAATGGCACGCACCCTACGACATTATGTAATAGGCAGTGACATACCCATAAACTCCCGTATAGCCGATATTGATAAAATGCATCAGCTTAACCTGGAATACATAAGACTGGTGCTGCGCATATTTGAGGGTAAGGTAGAAACAGTTGTGGAGTTCGATAAGCCGGAGGATGACAACAGTCTTGGGGAGGGGGCTACCGTACAGATAGACCTGTTACAAGAACTATCTTTTTTCTTCCTTTCGGGTCAGATGTAGACGATATGTATTTTTACCTGACGGTGGGACAGGAAGGGTTGCCGCTTAGTCTGACAGAGTTCGAGGGTATGAGTTTGGGCAGGATACGTACTTATATACGGCTTATGGATGAGCATTACAAGCGTATAAAAGATGCTTACGATGCTGCCAGGAATGGTAAGCCTAAAAATTAAGTCAATTAATATTAAAGGGTGTCGCAAAAACAGACACCCTTTATGCATAAAATACCACAGGTAATGTAACTTTACAATATGAGATTCACAGACAGCGGTTTAGGTTTTGGTATCGCATTTTCCTTGTACGATAACTTCTCGCACACTTCCCGTAAGATACAGGGGGAAATGCGCAGGCTGGAACTCGGGGCAGACAGACTACACGGGCAGGTTAACCGTAGCATGGCTATGGCAGCGGGCGGTGTAGGTATGCTGTTCACTTCTTTCCTGGGACTTAACCAGTTCATAAAGGCTGCCAAGATAGATGCCCGTTTTCAGATGTTGGAGTTCGGTATTGAGAACTTTGTACAGTCTGCTGTAAAAGCTCAGCAGGTTATAGCGGGCATAAAAAAGGACGCACTGCAGAACCCGGTGTTTGAGTATGATGCCATGTTGGAAGCCAACACTATGCTCATATCAGGTGGTGTAGCATCTGAGCAAGCTGCCCGCATAGTAAAAAATATGACAACCATCATGTTTGCTACGGGTAAGGGTAACGAGGAACTACGCCGTATGGGTGTCAACCTGCAACAGTTGGCAATGGGAGCTTTCAATATGCGGGACGTTATACAGTTCGGTTATGCGGGTGTGCCGTTGATCGAACTGTTCAAGCGTTACCTGGGTATGGATATTACGAGTAAGGGGGCAGCCTCAAAACTCACCGTAGACATGGTAGATGAGGTGCTTAAACGTGCCACAGCTTCGGGAACCGTATATGCTAAGTCATTACAACGGGTTATGGAGACGGTGGAAGGTAGGATACGTATGCTGCATGAGATGGTGAATTTCAGTTACCGTGAGGTAGGTAAGGCCATACGTAGGGAGACTATGGGTATGTTGGAGTGGTTGGCTAAGGTAATGGGTAAACTGCAGTCTTTTCTACAAACACCGTTAGGCCAGTGGTTCGCCCGTACCGCACTTAAGGTAACGGTACTTGTTGCTGCCTTCGGTGCTTTGATACTATCTGCCGCTATACTCAGGTGGTCATTATTCGGTACAGCCGCCATGATGACCCGTAGTACGCAGGCTACGGTAATGCAAACATTGGCCACTAAAGGACTAACCGCCGCCTGGGCGAAGTTGGGTTGGGTGTTTATTAAGAGTATCCCTAAAATGATCGCAGCGGTAGCCCCGTTAGCGGCAGTTGCCGCCGGTATATATGCGGTTTACCGTGGTGTTAAGGAGTTTGATACTTTCTATGAGAATAGTGCCCTGTTACAACCTCGTACAGGGTTTATGGGTTTTTTACAGAAACTCGGGGGTGCTGTACGCTGGATGATGATGCTTTTCAGAGGGTTCGAGGTAAGTAGTAAAGGAGTGTTCGATATTGACGGTAAGATGTACCGGGCTATGGTCAGGTTAGGCATGGGTGATTGGGCACGTAATATGGCCATGTGGGTAGGCAGGCTCATATATGCATGGCGTGGTTTTAAGACGGGGGTACGTGATGCTGTCGGGTATTTTATAGGACTTATTGAGAATCTGCTTAATAAACTCGGGTTATTCCAATGGTGGTCTACGAAGGCTTCGGGTACATTAGAGGCGTGGGCATTGGTAGGTCGTAAGGTAGGCATCATACTCGGTGCTGTTTTAGGCGGTTTACTTGTATACATGGGGTTCATGATAGCGCGCACTGTTATGCTGGCAGCGGTGACACTCGTACAGGCCGGGGCGATGTTCCTGGCGTATTGGCCGATATATGTGGTAATAGGTTTGATAGTGGCAGCACTTATAACCTGGTGGACATGGAGTGACCGTACTACAAAGAAGATGACCGCACAGTGGGGTAATATGAACACAGTTGCTCAGGAATACTTCGGGGGCATGGAGAATATGGATATGGCGGGATTAGGTACTACCATGGGAACACATCTTGTGCAAGGGTTTAGTGATGCCATACAGTCATGGGATGTAGCTGAGGAACTGCGTATGATGGTGCGTAACGCATGGCGTGGGTTTTTAGGGTTCGATACTACAGGCCAGCACGGATACTGGGAATATCAGTGGATGGGGCTGAAAAATAGAGTATTCCCGTATATAGGGGGAATTATTAAGAATGATGCTAAGGCCATGGCAGGTGCGGGCTTAAGTGTTATGAACGCGGCTATGACTGCCGTTACCCCTTGGACGATGTTAGATACGCCCGAGAAAAGGGCTGAGGCTGCAAGAAAGGAAGCAGCGGCCCGTAAGTTCAACGGCCCGGGTGTTCCGTCAATACCTGTGGATTCTATGGTAGCACAGAGGCGTGATGTACTAAGTAGGTACAACGACATAATACCAACGCAGCGGGGTGATACCGTAGTGAATGTGTATCTTGACGGGCAGGAAATAGCTAAAAAGGTAGCCGTGGAGAGTATGGAACAGTACCAGTGGATGTTAGGTACACGACACTCCGAATAATACATTAATTTTGTCAGTATGCAGAAACTGGTTAACAAGGGGCTTAATACTACTTATGGTAAAATATACCTGATGGAAGCGGGTGTTGCGCCCGAACAGGCAGGTGTGTTAGAAGCCCAGTTCGTACCTCAGACGCTCAGTGACCCGCGTACTGCCGATATAGCTGCTTTGAAAGTTATAGGTAGGAACAATCCCCGTTACCAGCATACAGGGGGTGAGGATTCATTAACGCTTAACCTGGACTTTGTGGCTGATGAGGGTTCACACCGTTCCGTACTTGCTAAGATAAATTGGTTAAAGGCTTTTACATATAATGATGGCGGTAACCGTCCGGCACGCAGGCTGATATTGGCATGGGGTAATATGTATGATAAGCACCGCTGGATAGTAAAGTCTGTTACCCCCACCAAAGAATTGTTTAATCATGAGTTCGGTATGCTACCTGACAGGGCAACGGTTGAGGTGCAGCTACTCTTGGACACTGATTTCAATTGGGGGTGGGATGATGTAGCTCCCTACACCGAGCTTGGGGAGCAGGATGGTAACGACCCGCTGAGACTTGGGCCTGCCTACGAAGGACCTGCCGAAGATCAGGCATGGCGCAACATAACAAACGACAATAATTTTGAATCCATATTACGTAGATTAGTACAAAGGTTACGCTTATAATGGCTGATATAGTTACATTGAGTATAGACAATCTGTATGCCAACGCCAAGTTGTATGATAGCTTCGGCACGGGTGAGCAACTGTTACTCCGGGATAAAGTAGTATTCACACCATCGGTAGATGATAAGTGGCATACTTTGGTTGACGGGGACCGGCTTGACCTGATAGCTTGGCGCATGTATAAGGGTAAAGTAACTACCCCGCACAGGTTATGGTGGGTCATAGCTGATGCCAACAATATACATAATCCATTTGACCTGTCTGATTACGTGGGTAAAGCACTTCTGATACCGGCATACGAAAATATAAGAATAAACTAATGGCAACCGGCTACGCGTCTGTTATAAAAAAAGTAATACTCGGCACATCTTTATCGGGTGTGGACATATCTGATGATGTGAGTTACATCGTATATACAGAATCCACTAAGAAGCATAGCCATGCTGAGTTCGTAATAACAGGTGATAATGCTGCTGTAATAGCCGACATGCCCGAACTGGAAACAGGTAGGGCCATTATATTTTCATACGGGTATATACAAGGGGTTATGTCACCTTACCATCTTACGGTGATAACTGATGTAAGTATTGATTATACCACATCGGGCCTTACCTTAACTATTCGTGCACTGGATAAGGGGCTATCATTACGTAAAGTAGGCAGTAGTCGTATTTGGAAAAATATCACAACCGCGGGTATAGTTTCAGAGATAGCTGCTATGCATGGCCTGACCCCTAATTTTCAGCAGATAGGTACCCCTTTGACGTGGGGCAGTTTACCACAGCAGGGTATGGATAACATGCAGTTCCTTAAGTGGCTGGCCAAGCGGGAAACAGGTGGGGATTACGTAGTGTATATACAGGATGACGTACTCAATTTTATAACAAGACCTAAAGGAACATCGGCCATAGAGCAGGTAGCGGTAGGTAAGGATAACCGTACTATGCGGTTTACCGTAAGGCACAAGGAATCACAACCTGACCCGAATATGTCGGGCGTGTCCAAGGTGAAGGGAGGTAAAGCGTTCAGCGCAAATTCACTGGAACAGTTATCAGCGACAGGCCTGCAACAGTGGCGCATAACTGCCCGTAACGGCCTGCCCTATGTAGTTGACAGGAATGGTAACACCGTTGCCGCTGTGCCGAAGCAGGTAGTGCAGGTAGGTGATAATACGTATGCTGAAATATCTACCGATGCTACGGGTAAGCTGGTGTACAGTAACCCGGCCAAGACCCCGCCTGACGCTAAAGTGCTTGTTAAATCGGATAGTACGGTGGGTGCATTTATTGATAATTTTTTCCCGGGTAAGCAAACCCCCGCCATCAGTCCTGATATGTCAGACGATGAGGTACTGAACACCATAAATTCTGACTATAAAACGAGTGTGGAAGATGTACTAAAGGCTACGTATGTAGAAGTAGGTAACCCGGTAAGGACCATCAACCAGGTGATTACTTTTTCTAACATCATAAAACGGTACGCGGGTAATTGGATAACTACGGAGGTAGTGCACAATATAGGATCGGCTGATTACACAACCACATCTACGCTATCTAAAGATGGTTTACAGGGTAGCGGTCTTGTTCAGAATGATAAGGTTAATGATACCCCTGCGGAGGCTACCACTACACCCGATTCCCCGACAGTTCAGATAGTATCGCAAACCGGTGCAGTGACCACCACGGAGGGCAAACCAGTGATAAAGAAGCCAACAGTTATAACAACCACGGACGTTCGTAAAACAGGTAGATACAGCAAGTGATGGATATAGAAAAGAACATAAGAGCGCATGGCACAGAGTACTACGGTAAGTATTACTCTGTTTATGAAGGTACTGTAGCAGACAATAAAGACCCTGACAAGTTGGGCAGGGTGAAATTATCTATGGATATATTCGGTGGACAGACCCATGATTATTGGGCAAGACCGCGTAACCTACCTACGGGGAATACCGCCGGTATTTGGTTTATCCCCGCCATAGGCGATAAGGTATGGGTGACTTTCATAGGCGGTGATCAGCGTTACCCTATGTGGGAATATGGTAACGCCACCGACACGGGTATGTCACTCTCCGAACTATATGACGCAGGGGGTGTTCCTACGGGCATTATCATAAAGACGGTAAGCGGGCATTCCCTGTTTTTGAATGATGCTGATGGGGAAGTAGTGCTGGCACATTCAGCCGGGGCTTCTGTGACACTGGACGATACCAATGTTACGGTAACTAATGGAAGTAACAAAGTAACAGTCAGCAAGTCTAAAGTGTTGCTCGGGTCATCATCTGCGAGTGATGCCATGGTTAAAGCTACGGAACTGGATAGTTTATTGGATGCTTTGTTCAATGTCCTTAATACATTTACGGTTACTGTATCAGGTGCAGTAGGCACAGCGTCACCCGCGTCAGTTGCGGCACTGCAGGTAATAGCTAACACGCTGCAACCCCTTATTAAGTCGCAAAGAGTTTTTACGGATACTTAAAATGTTTGTGTAAATTTGTCGTATGGTGGATTTGGCATATTTAGGTAAAGCGGTTAAATACCCGCTGACTATAACTAACGGTGCTGTGGCAGTAGCTACGGGCACCGATGTCATATATGGTAGCATCCTGATGATACTTACCACACCGATAGGTACGGCATATTTTAACCCTGAGTTCGGTAGTAACATATTTTTAGTATTTCATCCGAATGATGAGGTACTGGCCCGGCAGTTAAAGGACGCTGTATATGACAGTTTAGGTAAGTGGGAGAAACGTATACGGGTAATTGATGTGCGGGTAGATCAGGGGTTGGATGCCGCGCTGGTGTATATACGCTATAAGATACTGGCAACTGACCAGGTAGATACATTTGTATATCCGTACTTTAAGAAGCGCGTGGCATAGATTAATTGACTTAATTTTTTAAAACAGGTACATTGGCTAATCTGACTAATACATGGGTAGGGTACACGATACGCACCGCTGAGCAGGTGTTCAATAGTGTGCTGGCTATTCTTGGGTACAAGGTACCTGAAATGACCGACCATAACGACACTAATCCGTACATACGTAATCTGCGCATATTTTCGGGTATGAACGAGCAGTTACATTACTATGTAGATAATGCTGCACGGGAGGCTATACTCACAGCACACCGTCTGTACAAGAGTTCTGTACAACATGCCAAGGCTAATGATTATCAGATAATAGGTAACCTGGCATACTCTGCGGATGTACGTTTTACCATATCAGCTACCTACGGTTCCGACATAACTATACCCGCGGGGACTATATTATCTTACGGGGACATTCAATACGTCACTCAGACGGACGCGGTTGTTACAGCCGGGCAGACCGTATCCACATTGGTAACAGCGGAGCAGTACATACAGAAAACGGGTATAAGTATGGGGGTGGCTGCCGGTATAGCTGATGAGGAGGTAGTATTCACTGATAAGGTAGTGCATGATAGTATATCCATGAAAGTAGCCACTGTAGCATGGTCACCGCAGACTACGTTAGGGTATTCACTGCCTACGGATAAGCATTATGTGCAGACGGTAAATGAGGACGGTAACGCTGTTGTATATTTCGGTAACGAGGACCCCTACGGTTTAATGCCGAGTACGAACGATGCTTTAGAGGCAGATTACAAAGTAACATTAGGTGCAGACGGCTACGCACCCGCCGGGGCAATAGATACGATAGTAAGTTCTTTAACATTGCCGGGCAGCATCACCGCTACGGTAACCAATCCTGAGCGCGCATCGGGAGGTAGTAATGTTGAGGATACTGACAGTATAAAACGGCATATACCCGTAGCCCGCCGTACACTGGAAAGGGCGGTACGCAGAGGAGACTTCGCAGCAGTAGCTGAGTTAGCACCTGGTGTACAACGTGCGGGTGAGGTATTCAATTGTGGTAAAGCACTTGACCTGTACATCAGCCCCGTAGGCGGTGGTATCGCGTCAAGTACGCTTATAGCAGACACGCAGACATTCATGAATACCCGTAACCTTATCGGGTTCAATCTTAATGTATACGCAGCCGGTGAGGTCCATATCATTATAGTAGCGGCTATAAAGGCTGTACCAGGGTATGCCAACTCTACGGTCAGCACTAATGCATCGGATGCCGTTGTGGCGTACATGGCAGCCACTAATCAGCAGATAAGCGGCACCGTGGTAATAGGTGACATCTATCAGAAGATGGAAGCCGCTGACGGGGTTCTGAATGCTCAGATAACAGCATTCTACCCCAAGCCTTACGCACGCCCGACAAACGGTTCTACCCCCGCGTTGGTGTGGACACCCCAGCTTTTATCGGGTGCAGCAACCACGATACGGTGGGCCATAGAGTTTACAGGATCAACTACGTTCAGGCTGATACGTAGTGGTACGCTTATAGGGACTTACAGTACCGGGGCATTAGTGTCATTGTCTGAGATAAGTTTCACTATACCTAATGGTGCGTACTCTAACGGTAACTCATACGAGTTTTTCACTTACCCCTATGTGTCCACCAGCATAGCACTCACAGAACCATCATTACCTGTTTCTATAGCAGGTGATATTACGTTAACCGTAACAGGAGGTATATAATGTCATCACCTAATTTTGAAACATACATATTTGACGAGTTTTTCACCGATTACGACCGCCGGAGTGATCCTAATAAAGATGCGGATGATAAGGGTACTCAGCAGCGTTACATGGAGACGGTGGGTAAGGAACTGGATGACAATACCATACCGCTTATAGAGGACATGAACGATAATGTGTTGATGGGTAAAGGACAATTATCCCGTATAGTTCCTTATTCAGAACTCGATCAAGGTTACCTGGATAACTGGGAATGGTTCTCAGGTAATACTATCACGTTCAGGCGTAACGTTGCCCGCATAATGGATAGGCTGCAACGCATAGCTTGTACCGTCAGATGCTGCGAACTTATGTTCGGGTGGTTGGGGTTTGGTGTAACCATAACATCTACATTCGTAGAAGGGGGATTCGATAGCATGTATACGTTCGATTCACCCGCCCGGGACTTTGACAGCGGTTGCCCGTCATGCTCAGACTATAGTGTGGCCATTACCGGGGCTGCCGGTAGCCTGACCGCTGGTGATATTACTAATATAACCACCATACTACGATTCAATCAACCCATTAACGCTGCTATATCCGCAATAACATATAATGGGGCTTCGGTGATAGATGACTTCGATACGGAGGACCCTACGCTTAATTTCAACATATATGCTATTCAGGATGCTGACGTGGAGGCCTTTGTAACAGAGACGGGTATTACTGACACTACTACTATAAAGGCATTGGATACTATGGTACTGGCGTTGAAGGCGGCGAGTCTGTGGACCAAAATAAAGGCCATGTACCCATTGTTGGGTAGTAATGCCGCTACGGCCAAGTACAATCTGAAAGACCCGAGGGATTTGGATGTAGCATACCGTATTACCTTCTATAATTCCCCGCCTATTGATGCCTACGGTGTCAAGTGGAATGGTACAACACAGTATGGTGATACCTACTTTGTTCCCTCAACCGGTGTTACGGGAGGTAAGAACATGCACCTGTGCGTGGTAGTTAACGATGACAGAAGTTCCTACCGCGCGGCTATGGAGATGGGTGCGATAGGTAACGGGCTGAATAGTCAGGAGATGTCAGCCAGCTTCAATGCACCTGCTCCGAACAATAAGGCATGGTACTCTATGGCTGGTGTGGGTTCTACATCGGTAGATGTAGGCAGCAATAATGAGCAGGGACTATACGTGGTTTCACGTAATACTACGGATGCTTACATGTTCAGGAACGGTGTACAGTTGCACAATATCACCGCTGCAGCCACCACACATGCCGCAGTATCTACCAAGATATTTTTAGGTGCTGAGAGTAACAGTGCCGGTACGGGTGTATTGTACCGTAGTGATCTAAAACATGCTTTTTACAGTATAGGCGAATCTCTGAGCACTTCTGAGATACCTATATTCAGCTCTATAATAAATACATTCATGGCCACTTTAGGCAGATACAACTATTGATCATATGGATACATACCTGGTAGTACCCGATAGTATAGTCGAGGAGAATAATGGCAAAATAAATAACGACAAAGGGCTTATATTTGTAAAAGATAACTACGGTCGTTGGGTCATTAATACATCAGCTACTAATGATTGGCCTGATATAGATTGGGGCAGTATGGAAGTAGTTACACTTACTATTGACGATTTTCCGATAGATACTGAATAATACAGATTATGGCACAGACATTATACCATACTTATAAGGCAAACGATTCAACGGATGCATTGAACAGGAAAGACCTGGCTATGCTACCCGAGGGATTATACAAGGGCTTTGATTACGACTCTGACAACTCATCGGGTACTACGCTTACACTGTTTCATGAAACTACGGGGTATGTTGACGTGGCTGTGGATCAGACAGCATCTGACCCTAAAGGTGCTATAAAGACCAAACAAGGTATGATAGTTGTGGAGGATGAGGCCATAGCCATCAGTATAACAGGTAATGCTGCGGGTAATCCACGCATAGATATTATCTACCTGGAACATGAGCGTGTAGAGACTGTCGGTGGTGCTGCCGCAACGTATGGGCAGATAGCAGGTACCGCAGCCGCTACGCCCACCATACCATCACTAACCTACCCGAATAAGCAGGTTATCATAGGCTACATTTACTGGCCCGCCAGTACTACGGATATTTCAGATGCATCTGTCAGGTATGTACGTAATGTGCTATCATTGCTGCATGAGTACATGAAGGGTACATTGTCATCCATGACATACACCGCTGGTACTAAAGAACTTATCACTAACGTCCGTAGTAACTGGTATTACGTGGCCAATATAGACTCCAACTACAAAGAGGTAGAACTTATCACTACTCCTAATGATGGGTTCGAGGTAATACACATATTCACTATGCAGAAACTACGCATAGACACTACGGGAGCATTCCTTGTGAACGCGCCCACAGTTGGGGATATACTTATAGAACCTGGGGAGGTAGTATCGTTCATAAAGCTGGCCGGTACGATAGCTTCGGGTGTGAGTGATTATTACGTATTACTTGGCGGTGGTAGTGTTCGCAGGGCTAATGCAGAGAAGCTCACCGGACAACTGATACCCACCAAAGGAACGGCTACGATAGACCTGGATAACGGGCATATAACACTGAACGGTGACGGTAACTTCTACGTAGTATCGTTCGACTTTACCGCGCTCACTGACGGGGAGATAAAGGCTATAACTACCTTCCAAAACAGGTGGGACGGTTTAGCTACCCGTACTAAAGAGGGGGCACAGGTGATACTTAAACTGGTCAACACAGGAACTGCAGGCACTACTATAACGATAGTAGATGGGGCTACCCCCGACACGTCTGCGTTCGCTACCTTAGATACATCGGCTATAAACCCGAACGTGACGGATGGAGCCTATTTTAGTATCATAGAGGAGGCATCAGCTTGGACACTTTTCCGTATGTATGCCGGGGGTTGGGTAGACGGTAATGACTACACCGCAAATACTGATACGGGGGCTTTCACGATAGGCACAGGTGACATAAAATATAACAGATACTTGCTGGAAGGGAGCAACAAGTTTACTTGGGTATGTAATCTTGAAGGCGTGAATGTAACAGGCACTCCCGGTGCCGTTGTCATAGAATTGCCCACAGCTATACAGGACTTAGGATTGGGATTTCCCGCACCGGGGCTTGTACAGGTTTGTGGTATGTATGATAGCCCGTCAGCAGCCGCTGCCGTATACGCTACACTCGGCAAAGCTGCTGCAGGTGCTACGGACCAGTCGTTGATGACGCTCCGTAAGCTGGATGGTACCTCATTCGGTAATGGCACAGATCAATATCTCTCGTTTACGATAGTCACGGAACTCGTAGCCGTATAGACCAAATCTATACGGTCAATAAGCAGAAAATATTAGGACTTACTGATATTTTCTGCTTATCTTTGTTTGTAAACAATTGATATGACAGCCATTATAGATTCTGTAACAGACTTGCCCGAATGTATACACGTAGAGGGGACACTCGTTAACACCCAGGTATATGTAGACGGTGTACCAATAGGCGCACATAATAATGTTAATGTGCCTTACCTGAACAAGACATTTGATTGGCCTGCACGTACGGAGAGTGCGCTGCAGCTATCCTACATGCTATTGTTCATCATGTTTAATAGCCATGCCCCTGCTGTCAGGTTCTATGAGGAGTTTTACAATGACATCATATTTATGCTGCCACACGAATCATTCGCGGTGAATTTTAAGGCACGGGAGTATTTTGTTGACCAGGTGCAGGGAAAGATGGCCAAGGATATGCAGCACTATATACAGAAAGCAGATTCCCGTATGGTAGACTCTGTGACCAGCGGGGTATTAGGTAGCCATACCATAAAACTGCCTACCGATGAGTCAGAAAGATGAGGCACTCACTCCGCATCAGCAGGCCGCATACGCTCATATACAGGATAGTAGCACGTTAGATTATGCGGTCATCACTATGCAGCGTGACGGGGCTACCATGGCTTTATTGTGTATCGTATCAGGCGATTCCTATATACCGGTAGCCAAACTACTTACAGACGATGAGTTGAACAGTTTAGACGTATGACATTAGAATTTCAGCAAACCATATTAAAGTACTTGTTTCAGGTAAAGTCTGCTAAGGCTTACATAAAACTGTTGGATGCGGACGTGTTCGACTCACCGACCGATAAGCAGCTTTATAAAATACTCAGGGCTTATGTAAGTGAGTACAAAATAACCCCATCACGGGTTGACTATATGGAATTTCTCCGGTCAGCTATATCCATGTCCACTAAGTCGGTGAGTAGTGAGATAGCCGATAAGTATATGTCACATGCAGAGTACCTGTACACCCCGTTAGGCGGCGGTACCGCGTACATACGTGACCGCATCATAGATTACGCTATGCGTAAGAAAACTAACGAACTCGCGCTCAGGATGGCTGAGGTGACTGATAAAGCTACTGACGCTGACTACAAAGACTTTTACGGGGAGATGCGTAAGATCATATCCTTAAGAGATGCTGAGGGTGAGTTCGAGAAACACGCAGGGGGTTTTTTATTCAGGGATGCTGCTGAACACCTGGATATGTATACAGAACCTGAGATACACCCGTTCTTTTTAAAGCAGGTCAATGCTATGACTGCTGCCGGGGGTTTTTATGCGGGGCAGAATATAATATTTCTTGGTGGTGCAAAGAGGTTTAAGACCGGGCTGTTACTGAATGCTGCCTACGATTATGCCGCTACAGGCACGCCTGTATTCATAGCTGATACGGAGAATGGTAAAGAGCTCACCCGTGCTCGTCTTAAGCAGGTGGCATTGGCCTGTACGCGTAAAGAACTCATCAGGTACAGGGAC
This sequence comes from Chitinophagales bacterium, assembly GCA_020636495.1. NCBI lineage: Bacteria > Pseudomonadati > Bacteroidota > Chitinophagia > Chitinophagales > Chitinophagales bacterium. The sequence continues at coordinate 24,549 of JACJXQ010000010.1, forward strand.
GCATTTATAGAGGGTGTATCGCGGGTACTACCGTTCGGTGGTGACGTGGTAGTACACTTCTTTCCACCGGGGTCTACGGTAGAGGATATTGACGAGGTACTTACCTATTACGAGACTGAGTATGGTTGGCGGCCTAAGTGTATCATACATGATTATGTGGATAGGTACAAGCCCCGGGATAAGTATATAAGAGAACGCAGGTTCCAAATACAGGCGGTGTATGCTGATGTGGACTGGTTGAATGCAAAGTGGGGTACGTTCTCCCTCACAGTGTCACCGATAACCGCAGACGCTAATGATAAGTGGGCTTTGGAGGAGAAAGACTTCGGGGAGGACAAGGCCAAGATATACAACTGTACCGCAGCGTTTGCCATCAACCGCATAAAACCTGAGCGTAAACTTGGTACGCTGCGTATAACCCCGATAGCACAACGCGAGGGGGTTGAGTTTTTAGATAACGCTGCTACTACCTGTGCTATAAAGGTAGATGCTGAGGTGATGCAGATAACAGAACTTGACTCTGAAACCTACCTGCAGAAATTACAGCCGATACGTGACGGGTTGAGTAAGCAGGAACCCACACGATTCCCAAAACGTAATACTGTAAAAGACACCTGATGCGGGGGCATAGTACATATAAAAACAAGCTGTTTACCTACTTTTCGGATGCATACGACCTGCAAAAGAAAACAGCATCAGGGTGGTATAATTTTAACTGCCCGTTGTGCGGAGGAGTACGTAAGCGCGGGGTTAATTTTGATTCAGAGGTTACATCGTGTTGGACATGTGACTATAAGGGGGACCTGTTGGAGTTTATATGTAAGGTGAACGGGTGGACCATGGCGCGTACTAAGAACTATGTACGCGCACTCGATCCGAGGCAGGAACTACCCGACCTTGGTAACACGATATACACAGTGAGTTCCGAGGTTACCATGCCTAACGGGTACAAACCGTTACTGTCAGGTGACTCGTCCGTAGCTATCATGGCACGCAGGGATTTGACCGCCAGGGGGTTTGATATTACGGAACTGGATAGTGAGGGATTCGGGTATTGTGACGCGCATCATGATGAGTTTAACCGGGACTTTTATGGCTATATAATAATACCATTCAAGCAGGACGGGGCGTTACGGTATTACATAGGCAGGGACTGTATAGGTAACCCGCTCAGATACAAAAATCCACCCAGTGACTTCGGTGGTGTAAATAAATCAGAAATAATATACAATCAACCAGCCTTGTTATTGTACGATGAGGTGGGTATTATGGAGGGTTGGGCAGATGCCCGCACTTGGGGGAAGGATGGCACCGCTACTATGGGGTGGGCATTGTCTGATATACAACTCGGTATGTACATGACATCGGGCGTGAAAAGATTTGCGCTATTCCCCGATGCGGGTGTAGATGATTACGGGGTAAGCTATTACTACAAAGCATTGAAGGTAGCCGCCCGGCTGGCCGCGGTAGGTAAGCAGGTAAAAGTAGTTGATATGAACAGGATAGATGGGGCCAAGGATGTCAACGCTGCGGGTCGTGTTGTTGTTAAGGAATTGTATGATGCTACTCCCTGGGTCACCTATGGAGGTATATTAAAATTGATTGCAAAAAATTAAGTGAGTTAATATGGGAATTACTTTAAGTGATCGTAAGAAGTGCAGCGGGTGTAAGGCTTTACAACATAATTCGGGTGTGTATACGTGTCTGTTGGATGTCCCCCTACACACCATAACCGTTGAGGGTAAGCAGGCATCCCCGAAGCCTACCCGCAAATGTTACCGGCCTAAAACAGAACATGAATTGACTGATGCTATAACCAAAACATTGAAGCAGAATGCGTGACCCCGCACTACATATTACCTTGTCGGGGCTGACGGCTGTGTTAACTAAACTGGGCATCAGGAACCCTGCTGTTAATGCTGAAAGGATATTGACGGAATCCGCACCATATGCTATAAAGGATAGGTACGATGTCAAGCTCAGTAGTAAAGCTGCCAAACGTGCTGTAAAACATAAGGAAGCAGTAGCCGCATCATCCATATCGGTAGAACAGTTCAATGGTATTCTGTATACCGCCCGTGAGACTGCGGGGCATAAGGCTATCACCCCTATACGTAAAGGTGAGGCTATGTGGACAGCACTCGCAGAGGTAGCTGTATTGGCCAGTGATTTTTCTGCAGCCTGCGGGTTTACGGATACCGTCAAAGGGTGCCAGGTTTTTATTAGTATAGGGTTGCGCATGATGCGGGGTAAGTACGGCCTGAACAAGTTCAAGTACTATAAGGAAAAGATATATGAGTACTATGCGGCGGTCAAAGAAGTAGAGGAGGATGATGATAGGCAGGCAACTAATGATTTTTGTAATACGTGGGTGACCGAATTATTCAATCGTACGGGGTTGAAGCGTAAATACTCCGAACCAACTGATATGGCTATGTTTGTCATGGCCCGTAAGCAGGCAGACGCTTTAGACGCTTACTATGATGATTACATAAATGCGCAGTTCGATGGGTTGAGTTTTTTAGGTGTAGTTCCCAGCCTTACACAACTGGTAAGCGACAATGCTGAGCAGCGGTACTGGAACTACATATCGAACGCCCGCAAGACGGTGAGCGAACATCTGTCTGATGTGAATAAGGAGGATTTTTTGTCAGACATTAAAAAAATAAACTGATGAGATTTATAGTAGAGAACTTAAAGACCCGGGTGGTGACGGACGGTGATGATTATGTGAGGTGTCCCGACTTCAATAAGGAACTTAAGGAGTTCTTATCTGTTAAGGTGCCCGGTAGTTTCTTTATACAGAAAAAGATGCGGGAGATGGGTAAGAAGTTCAAATGGGATGGGGTGCACAACTTTATGAATAACTCGGGGGAGTTCGCAACAGGGTTTCTGCCGGTACTGTTCAAAACATTCATACCACATTACGACCTGGAGGTTGAGTTCGATGACCGTAGAACCAATTTACCTGAGTTCAAAGATTCTTACGATTTTTCAACACCTGAATTTGACCTCGCCCCTCACCAACAACGACTTGTAAAAAGTGTCAACAACTGCATAGAGTATAAAGGGCAACGGCTGTACTTCCCGCGGGGTATGTGGAAAGCTGCCACTAATTCGGGTAAAACGGCTTCTTTCTACGGGGTGTTGAACAATATGGTAGACCCGTGCGCGGTGCTGGTGGTAGATACTACCCAGTTATTTGAACAGCATGTAGATTACTACAGGAGTGTGCTCGGGGATGTGGGCATGGTAGGCAACTATAAGGGTAAGTCCTACAATAAAACAGGTAAAACATTGACGATAGTAATGGTCCAAACATTCGCCAATCGTCTTAAGAAAGACCTTACCCTGGCAGCGTGGTTCTTAAACAAGGTTAATGTACTTGCCTATGACGAGTGTCATACCAGTGCTGTAGCAACCGCGGGGACTTCGATAGCTCAGGCGGCCAATGCGGGGTGCATATTGGGTATGTCAGGAACCCCGTTAGATATGAGTGACGAAATGAAAGCCTATAAACTTACTGGGATCACAGGCGGTGTATTATGCAGCATCCGTAAGGCAGAACTGATGGATATAGGTTTTAGTTTACGGCCTGTCATTAAAATGTACCATAATTCTGCTAAGACGGTAGCAGCCGATTACGGGGACGAGTTCAGTAAGGTAATTACTACGTCTGCTCACCGTGCGGAGCTTATAGCCGATATTATAGCGGAACATGCTGACAAACAGATCATAGTAACATTCTTTGAGCGTAAGCACGGGCAGTTGATGATGGATATATTGCTGGAAAAATACTCGTTGGAGTTCAACACCGGTAATGTGGACTGGGTGCATGGTGAACATAAGGACAGGTCGGACCGGCTGGATAGGTTCAGGGATGGAACTACCCGTGTGCTGTTCGGGTCATCTATACTTACCCAAGGTATAAATATAAAAGAGATAGAAGTTATTATATTCGCCCAAGGTGAGAAAGCCGAGGTAGCTTTAAGCCAGTGGGGCGGGCGCGGTGAACGCCGTAATGGTGACGCTACTACCTATACTTGGGTAGACATATACGATGAGGGAGAGTGGGTGAGCAAGCATTCCCGTGACCGCATCCGTTACTATAAGAAAGAGGGGTTTGATATTAATTACCAGTATAACGCAGACAAACGTGGGATACCTAAAAAGCAGTAGTATATGGGAAGATGGAAAGCATTAAAGCGCAATGAATTTCGGGCGGCACTACGGTCGGCACTGCAACAGGTACAAGTTGCCCGCCCACATGCCGATGATGTATTGGTGACCATAGAAGCTATACTGATGCAGGAGATGCTTGAAACGGGGCAGTGTGTTATACCTGATTTATGTAAGCTCACACTACGTGAGAAACCCCCCAGGACCTATATGCGTATGGGGGTGCTACGCCACCAACCGTCTTATTACTACATAAGTCTTAAACTGTTTCCGAAAGCTAAACCGCAGTTCATAACAGATGACCCCATAGAATAAACCAATACGGGGTATAGGATAATAGTATCAGCCGGTATATAAGTAACTGTTACTTTTGTTTAAATGATAATAGTATGTTCAACCATATAAGTAAAGATAATCCAGTAATAGCGTGGTGGAGTGGTGGGGTTGATAGTGCATTGGCTTGCAAGTTGGCTCTAGATTGGTGGGGTAAAGATTGTGTCGTGGTAATTTTTATAGATACTCGCAATGAAGATGACGATACTGTTCGTTTTATGTATGACTGTGAAAGGTGGTATGGTGTAACAATATATCGAATTTCATCCAAGAAATGGGACAATATACAAGAAGTATGGGAACATTATTTATCATTAAATGTTGCTACTGGTGCAATATGCTCTACCGAACTAAAGCGTGTAGTTAGGCAGGACTTTCAAATGAAAAATAACTTTTCACATCAGGTTTTCGGGTTTGACGCAGATGAGATACGTAGAGCAAAAAACATGAAGCGCAATTACCCTGACAGTAAGCCGATATTCCCACTTATATACGAAATGTATAAAAAAGGTGAAGCATTAAAGGTTTTGCAAAAAAATGGGATAGAACCACCGCTTTCATATAGAATGGGTTATTCAAACAACAATTGCCTTAAAACTGGTTGTGTAAAAGGAGGTATCGGCTATTGGCAGAAATTCCAAAAAGACTTCCCTGATAGGTTTGATAGGATGGCAGAAATGGAACACAAGCTGACAAACGAAAAAGGGGAGCCGGTAACTATATGTAAAGACCAGTCAAAAGGCGGTGGACTAGTATTCTTGAAACCACACCCAGATTATCCGAATATTAAAGACATATCTATGATGAAGGGTAGAATGGCAGAACCACTAATGGAATGTAATGGTTTTTGTGGGGTAAAGGATGCAACACACCATAGGTAAAAACTGTTAATAATATTATATAGTATGCGCGAACCAAGGGACAAGAATAATTACGAAAAGGTTGATTATACAATACCTGTAAAAACGGATAAGGTAATGGCTTACGATCAGAAAAAGTTCGGGGATACATGTTTTGGTAAGGAATGGGCACCAAATGAACGGTTGTGTGCGATGTGCCACGATATAGACATATGTGGTATGGTATTCCATGCCAACGTAAAGAAACTGGTAGCCAAGGTTGAGGAGAGTGAACCTGCCCCGTTCTTGGATAAAACAGACCTGGATGGGGTTGATAGGAATGCGGTTATCATATGGATACAGACCAAACCGCGTAAATTTTCTGAGATGGTGGACTACGTATACGCAATGGCGGGGTGTTCTGATAAAGAAACTGTCAGATATTGGTGCAAGAGTTTTGTACTGGATAATGACCACCTCACCGCGGAAAAAGGGACTATCTACTTTAAAAAATAACTACAATGGCAAAGCACGATATAGTAGTACTGGCATCTCCCCACAACTTTGAGTGGTTGGTAAACACGATGACAAAGCAGGGTAAGATAGCTCTTAAAATAAACGAGGGGCGGTATATCCTGAACACCCCGCAGCGGGAATATGCGATATGCCGTTCGGAGGATTTGGGCACTATACAGGCAGGCACCGTAGTATGCGTCACAGCCGTACTCGCTGCTGAGATAGGTATAACTATGACCGGTATCGCAGATGCTTGTATAGCTGGTGATGCTGTGTATAAAAAAGCGGCTTTCTTTACTGATAGCGACATCACCGCTATAAAGGCTGTGCTGGATGTTATCAGTGCAACATCACATAAATAATTAATTCACTTAATTTATGTTCTTATGAACACTTACACAATAGTCGAATCAGATGACATCGGGGCATTCACCGATGAGGTAAACGCTTTGATAGCTAAGGGGTATGTACCCCACGGGTTTGCGGTATCACAGCGTATAGAACAGGTAGTGTCACCGTATTCCAGTGATAGGGTAGATGTAGTTAAAACGGTATACCATCAGGCTATGGTACCAGCCGCTGTACATGTAACCTCTGTATGGGGCGGGGTTGATGTAGCTTTACCTGGTAAAGACTACACCGTATACACCCAATCACCTGAACACGGCGATACCGCTGATGTAGTTATTCCGAGTCGTTAAAGTAATAACCTATGAATGGATTGAAGTGCAACAAGTGCGATCTATGTACAGTAGCGTCAAGCGTCTGTATAGAACCTAAGATGCCGGTAACTGACGGTGACCGCCTGATGGTCATAGTAGATTACCCGTCTGTTACGGATGACAATAAGGGTACGATAGCAGCCAGTGCCAAGGATGAACTTTTTTGGCACATAGCGAATAACGTATGCGGCATACCCAATGAGGATATGTATGTTACCTATGCGGTGAAGTGTGGTACAGGAACCGCCGGGGTACGCCCCGAGTTAGAAAGTATAGAGGCTTGTCATGAATATCTTGTAAACGAGATACAGACTATCCGACCGAAGGCTATACTACTCATGGGTACCATACCCGCTGAATCTTTCGGGTTTATAGGTGACATAGATAAACTGGCAGCATCTGCCAAAGACGTAACGGTGGGTAAGGGTAAAACGGCTTTCACTACAAAGGCATACATAACCTACTCACCGTCTGTCGTAAAGTCTAACGCTAAACTGCTGCACCCATTTGCGAAGTCTATAGTGCGTGCTTATAATGCCGCTATGGATGATACCCAGGGAGCCGACATGACAAAGATAGTTATGGCCGATACCATGGATAAGGTAAACAAGGTCATAGAATACGTTCATACAACTGGGGAGTGCTGCTTTGACTATGAATCCCCCGAACTGACTGGGTTGAAAACATACGAACCCGGTTTCAGGCCTACGGTGTTGTCTATATCTTTCCAGCACGGGTCTGCACACATTATACCTCTGTGGCATTACGAGAGTCCGTTCTCCGACAAAGAGTGTATGCAGATAATGGAGAAAGTGAGTACAGATATATTCGCTAACCCCGCCATACGGAAAATAGCACAGAACATAAATTTTGATATGAGTGTATCGCGTGCTGTTGGTTTCCCGTTATTCCGTGGCAGGTTGGATGACACGATGCTAATGCACCATCTGCTTTGGGACTATAAGCGGCATGGTCTTAAAGATTTCGCCCCTGACTATTACCCCGAAGCCGGTGGGTACGAGGACGAGGTAAAGAAATACGGGTATGCTAAAGCCCCCCTGTCAGTACTCGCCCCGTATGCGGGTATGGATACTGACCTTACATTCAGAATGTGTTCTATATTCGAGTATGAATTGTTGCAGGATATGCAGCAATACCGGGTATACCGTAACCAGGTAATGTTCATGCTGAAACCGATGTGGCACGCCGAACACAATGGTATGCTGGTAGACCGCAAGTTACTGGAACAATATATAGCGCGTGCTGAGCAGCTTTTACAGGAACGGGAAGATAAGCTGATGTCATACCCGCAGGTTAAGGCTTTTACGCTGTATAAGCAGCGTATGGTTGACGGGGCTAAGATAGGTGACCTGCAGACACGGGCACGTACCGCTGTTGGTAAAAACCTTGAAAAGTTGGAGAAGCGTATCAGTGATATAAAGCTCGGGTTGGTTACTGCATATGAGGGATTCAACATGGCATCGCCGAAGCAACTCGGGGAATTACTATACAGTAAAGAAGGGTTCGGGTTCAAAATGCCATATGATCGCCGTAAACGTAAAGAACACCCGAACACTGACAACAAATTCTTAAAACAATTAGGGGACACTACCGGGTTTATCACCGACCTTATGGTGCATCGTACGATAGCTAAGAACCTGAGTACTTACCTGCGTGCTTTCCTTGAACTGTTGGATGATAACGACAGGATACATACGGGGTTCTTATTGCACGGCACCCGCACAGGCCGGGCCTCATCAGTAGCCCCAAACCTGCAAAATGTGCCCAAGCATGTGAAGATAGATGACCCCGCGGTGGAGGAAGTAGTTAGGATGATCATGGCGGTGTTTAAGGTGCCTGACGGGTACACATTACTATCCATGGACCTGTCACAAGCCGAACTGCGCATCATAGCCGAACTGGCCGGTGATGACGCTATGATAGAAGCCTACAATAACGGGCAGGACCTGCACGCTGTTACTGCAGCCAGGTTATCGGGGTATTCATTGGATGATTTCTATAAATTACCTACCGATAAGCAGAAGCAACTACGTAGTAAGGCCAAGGCAGCCAACTTCGGGTTGATATACGGTCAGGAGGCTAAAGGGTTCATGGAATACGCCCGTAACAACTACGGGGTTGATATGACCATAGAGGAGGCAACGGAGTTACGGGATGCGTTCTTTGCAGCATACCCCAAGCTCAGGGATTACCACGCGGAGTACATAGCCAAGGCAAGGATGTACGGGCACGTACGGACATTACTGGGCAGGACACGGGAACTTGTTGACATAAATAGTGATGACGAGTTCCTGCGCGGGGAAGCTGAACGTGCTGCCATCAACAGCCCCGTACAGGGGACATGTGGTGAACTGACCTTACTCGCGGCTGCGCTTATACATTACCGTGTACCCGCATCATCCATGTTCGTTAATACTATCCACGATAACGTAATGGTGCTGGTACGTAATGAGCATGTAAACTATGCAGCCAAGCTGATGAAACACACCGCGGAGAACTTACCTACGGAACAGTACTTTAACGCTAAACTGACCAAACTACAATTAGCGGCTGACATGGAGTACTCTACTACGAATTGGTTAAGCCTGAAACCCTATGAAGCAGCGTAAGCCGTTATCGGGGCGTAAGATAAGTTCATTCGCTGCTGCGATGTCGGGGGATAAGAATGCTGTTGTAGTGGACATATGGTTACTCCGGGCTTTTGACATGCATAGGAAGTTTCAGACTAAAACTAAGTTGACGGATATGCCTGTTGATCTGTTTGGTAATACAGACGGGTACGCGCTTGGTAAGCTACGTAATTCGGGGGCTACGGATAGGCAGTACAGTATGATAGAGGATTGGGTAAGGGTTGTAGCAGCATGTATGCAGGTAGAGTCACGGCAGTTATCTGCTATGATTTGGGCAGGTGTACGTATAGCGCATAACGGGGACACTGAAACGCACTACAAGGAACGGTTACAGCACTATATGCAAAATCTATTCAGTGTATAAATAATAACGATAGGTAAAAATTTTGGTAATTGCCGATATTTTATACCTTTGAAGTCTCGTTAGAGCAATTAAAACAATAACAACAATTAAAACAATTACAAATGGCAAAGACAAGAATTGACATGTCGCTACTGGCAGAGTCAGAAAAACAGTTAGACAAAGAAAGGGGCGGTAACAGCAATTTCCTGCGTCAGAAGGAAATAGACGGATCAATGATTTTCAGATTCGCACCTCCACCGTTATCACTTAACGGGCTTCCCTGGTTAGTAGTTACGCGCTATTGGATAAAGAAAACCCCGATAATTTCACTGCACACATTTGATAAGCCTTGTGTTATAGAACAGGAGCTTACAGAGGCAGTACAATCCGGTGATGCCAAAGCTGCCCGTATCGCACATGATGACAAGATCATACGCAAGGAGTCTATATTATGGATGGGCGGTGTGGTTATGGCTGAACAGGCAGATGGTACACTGGTGCCAACGGATGATGCGAAGATACTGGAATTTAACTCTGTTGGTCTGCGTAAAGACATATCCAGCATCATTGGCTCCCGTTGGGGCAGGAACGGTACTGAGTTGGGTATATTTGATACAGTAGAAGGCGTTAACGTGGAACTGCTACGTAAGACTTCAAAGCGTGCTGATGGTAAGGACCAGGTGGAGTACTCCGCTAATGTGATAGATAAATCGGCTGTTGACGAGTCTGTATTTAATTCACTCCCCGACCTGTACGAACTGGCTAAACTGTTCACACCATGCGCCGATTACCAACGGGCATTCATACGTGAGGTACTGTACGGTGAGGAGATTCCTGCAGCGGTTATAGAAAAGGAGAACCAGTTCAAGGCCAAGAAACAGGCAGCAGTCAAAGAAAGGCAGGCAGCTAAACAGGCAGAAACTCCCGCACCAGCACCCGCTAAGGCTACTGCGAATCGTGCCTCGTCAGCAGCGGATGACTTTGAGGATAACGATGAATTACCGTTTGATATGGAGGACGAAGCACCTGCACCACCGCCAGCTAAAAAAGCACCGGCTACGGGTAACGTTCGTAAACCGGCCACTCGTAAGGTTAACGTGGCAGCAGCGATAAAAGATGAGGCTGAGGCGGCAGACAACGCCGGTGAAGATGATTTTGACGAGTTCAATTAATACTATTAGAGCGTGGTAGCTTAACGGTTACCACGCTTTTTATTCACCGCGGGTATCGGTGATTCTACGCAGTAGTTATGCATTGCCCGCACAATACATTGTAATGGGTATCAATCCACAGGAACGGGAGTTCGATTTAACAGGTACTATGTCAGATGATTGTACTACTATCAAGCTCGACCCGCACGCACTCAACAGGTACATATTGGGTACGCTTACAGGCATCAAGCTGGAACTGACCATAAAGCCCTATAAGGAATTACGAACCGCCGCACAGAACAGGTACATGTGGGGAGTGGTTGTACCTACTGTCAGGATGTGGCTTAAAGAAACCCAGGGGGAAACGTTCACAGCCGATGATGTATATACATGGTTACGTACGCATATATTAGGGCAGAAGCCGGTAGTGCGTACTATAATGGGTGAGGAAGTGATCATACTTACCAGTAAGAAATTCTCAGCCATGTCTACCACTGAGTTCAACAATGCCGTTGAAACGATACGCAAAGAGATGATGGAACGGGGATGCGATATACCCGAACCTACAAAGAATAATAACCTGCATGATTTCTTAGACAACAGATAAATTAACTCACTTAATTTTTTGATATGAAAGCGGTATACGTAACCGATATACACATTAACAAGTATAACAACTTCGCTGATAAGTCAGACAGGTTGGAAGATTGCCTGCGGGTCATAGATGATTGCTATGAACTGGCAGCATCACACGGGGCGCAGCATATACTTATGTCAGGGGATATGTTTGACACGGTAAAATACCTGCTCACCGAGGTTATCAATAAGACAACCGCACGGTTTGCCCGTTGGATAGACGCATATCCTGACATTACCTGGTATTGCATTACGGGTAACCATGATTTCGGCAGTAAGAATCTTCCTGACAAGCCTGCTATATCTTCCATAGAGTTTCTTACGCAGGCATTCCCTGACAATATAGTATTACTGGACAATGCCTACACTGTTATTGGGGACGCGGTAGTTTACGGCATCCCTAACTACGAGTTCCCTGAGCATTACAGGCAGATGCTGGAAAATGCTACACAGTTGGACGTTAACTATAAGGGGGCTAAAAGTAAGATACTTATGATACATCAGAAGCCACCTCATAAGTCTAACCCGCTTGTAAAGGCTGATACCGATCCAACAGACCCACTGTATGATATGTTTGATCTCATACTCTGCGGGGATATACATGCCTCTGAGTGGGTAACTGACAAGTTTCTGTTGGGTGGTAACCCGCTGCATAAAGATGCCAACGATGCGGGGAGGGATAAAGGCATATGGCTGCTGGATTTATCAGACCCGCTTAACACTATAAAGTTCGTATCGCGTAGGGGTAAATACCCTGAGTTCATCAAAGTACCCGCCGGGGAAGGTGTAATAGATGACAACAATTTCATCATCCAACAACCCGAGGTAGATGTTAAAATAGATGGGTTAGCTGATGCGGGAGCATTCAGCAATAATCTCCCGAGGCGGGATTTGGTTGCCAACTTCGTAGCTGAGAAAGGTAATGATGACCCCGACCTGGTGGATATGGGTGTCAGGTTCGTAGAATAAAATTTTAGTAATTGCCGATATTGTATATTTTTACAGTCCAAAAAATAAATAGTTTATATGAAACATGAAATGGGTTACGCATATTGCGATCAGATCGAGATCATACCAGGGTTCAATACCCGTGAAGATTTCGGAACGGCTGAACAACAAGCCGAATTAAAGACCTCTATTAAGGAGGAAGGTATATTGGTTAACTGTCTTGTGCGGGAAACGGACCGCATCCTGATGGATGGTGCGAACAATCCGATAACAGACGATGCAGGTAACACGCAGCCTATCTACGAGATATTTGACGGGGCACGCAGGCTCGGGGTGGCTACTATGCTGACTGAGGAGAATCCTGACAACCCGGTGCTTATACCGTTGAGTATCTACCCTAAAGAGACAACTGAGACACAGATGCTGCTGGCTATGCTGATAACGGGTACTGAGCAGAAGCAACTTACCCCGTACGAGCAGGCAAAGGGTATCGAAAGGCTGGCCAAACTGAAAATGAAAGGTAAAGACATCGCTGATAAAATAGGTAAAACCCCCGCCTATGTTACCAACTGTCTTAAGTTCATGAAAGAAGCGTCCCCTACATTGAAAGAACAGGTAAAAGCGGGTGCTGTTACCATGGCGGCTGCGCTGGATATTCTGAATGCGGCAGCTAACCAGGAGGAGGCAGATGAGATAGCCAAAGAAGCGGCTGAACATGCTGAGAAGTCAGGTAAAAAACGTGTCGGTGAAAGTTCTGTTAAGGCGGCTACTAAGAAACGCACAGCCGACCCCGAAGATGAGGACACTGAACAGCCGGAAGGTAAACCCGCACCGGCCAAGTCAAAGATGGCACCAGCTTTAGATATACTGGAAGGCCTGTACAAGTCAATAACTGCGCAGCCTAAAGAAACGGTGAAGCCTGAACCGCTGGAAATACTCGATGCCCTCATCAGGCTGGTATCGGGTAAATGCGAGGTGGTAGAGATAGCTCCGTTGTTTATCGTTATGGAGACTCCCGCACCGGCTGCACCTGAAAAGAAAAAATCCCTAAAAGACAGGATGGAGGAAGCAGCCGCTGAGGATGACAAGCCTGCTACTAAAAAAGCAGCAAAGAAAGCAACCACTAAAAAGGCTGCAGCCCCTAAAGCTACCGCAAAGAAAAAAGAGGTAGCTAAGAAAAAGGACGAACCCGCCCCCGATGCTGAGGATGAGTTCGATGACTTCGGGGAATAGTATAGTATAAACTTACAGGTAGTCGTATAACAGGGGAGATGCATAAAGCAACATAACCAGCATCTCCCCGCCTGTAACCGGTGGGGTGGCGAAATTGGTAGCCGCTGGAAGTAGACAGTTAGCACCCGCTGACTATTAGCCATAGACGTAAGTTGATTGACGGCACATGCACACTGTTGTTTGGGTCATTGGTGAAGCACCTAAGTCTACATGCAGGTTCGAGTCCTGCCCCCACCGCATAAAAATGGAATATTAAAAGCGTAATTATGGTTAATATATCAGCTATTCGTATTGAAGGGTTCAGATCATATGTCAACCCGATAGATTTCAAATTCGGGGATAAGGGTTTATACCAGGTAAGCGGTCCGAACGGGGTGGGTAAAACCACCCTGTTTTCCGCACTGGTTTGGGCACTGTACGGGCAGAACCTGCATGAGACAGACAACAAAGCAGTACAGACCTATAAATGGATGCAGGGCAAAGAGTACAAAGGTACCCGGGTAATGCTGCGTATGCAGATAGCGGGTACGGTGTACATGATAGCCCGCCACCTTAACTACTCGGGGGCTACCTTCGGATTAAAAGGGGAATCAAAATTGATGATATTTTCCAAACCTGTTACCGATAAGGGTAAGTTCACATCCGAACATATGGTCAATGATGCTTTGTACAAAAAAGACCAGCAGCAGTACATAAACGGTATCATTGGGTTATCCGCAAAAGCCTTTATAAACTCGCTGGTATTCGGTCAGGGGCTTGCCCGGCTGATAAAAGCATCGGGGGTTGAGAAGCGGGAATTGTTCGAGGAGTTCTTTGATCTCGGGTGGGTAGAGGATGCTAAGGCCAAGGCCGATCTCGAAAAAGTAGACCTGAACAATCAGATAACCGCGTTATCCACGGAGGACTACAAATTACAGGTGCAGATAGATTCAGCCACCGCACAACGTAATCAGGCTAAGGCCTACCTGGATAACTTCAATGCGGCTAAAGAGGAGCGCATAAATGACATCAAATCTGAGGGTAGGGAACTTAAGCAGCGGTATGAGGACTTGAAGGCCCAACGGGATGCCATGGTAGCTGCCAATAAGAAAAAAGCGGGTAATACTACCGCTGCCGATGTCAAGTCTGCTTTAAATGCCGCTACGGCTGCACAGGAAGCTCAGGACGCACTTAAAAGAGACATCAGGGTACAGAAGTCCAACCTGGATGATATTGACCGTAAAACGGCTGGAATTGCCCGTAAAATTGAGGAGCTTTCTGGGCAGGCTACAAATATAGCCACTGAATGCCCGACATGCGGTGCCCCGGTGAAACCTGACAAGATAAAGACATTAAAGAAAAATCTGAGTGATCAGATGAAGGAGCAGGAACTTGAACGCGCTCGGTTGAACAGTTTCAAGGGAGATTACGTCACCGCACTGGAACGGTTAGATAAGGAACTGCAGGAAGCGGGGGCTACCTACGATGCCGCGTACAAAGAGTATGAGCTAGTTAAAGCTAAATTCGAGTCAACAGTATCTGATGATGTGACCTCTATAGAAGCACGCATAGAGGAGACACGCACAGCACTGGAACGTACTAAGCAACGACTGACCAAAGCACAGGACGAGGAACCCGTTGAACAGGACATCACCGCGTTTGATGATACCATAGCGCAGGCCGAGGCCAAACAACGGGAAAATTCAGTTAAGACAAAAGAACTCACTAACAGGCTGGATAAGGTAACCTGGTGGATAACTGAGGGTTTCAGTTCAAAAGGCTTGAAGTCTTATATATTCAGTGCCATGCTGGCCAAGCTCAATGAGTTCGCAGCACAGTACGCGGTTTATTTCGGGTACCACGTCAAGTTCTTTATTGACCTCGATAAGAAGTCGAAACCGTTTGTCACTACCATATACAAGGACGGGCACGAACTGGATTACTCAGACTTGTCAGGCGGGCAGCGTCAACGGGTAGATGTGGTACTGGCATTCGCTATGAATGACCTTGCCTGTTACAAGAACCCGTGTAACCTGCTTATATTGGATGAGTTGTTCGAGTCACTCGATCAGGCGGGTATTGAATTGGCTTATGAGGTTATCCGCAGGAAGTCTGAACAACAGGCGGTGTATGTGGTGTCACACTCCCCGTTCGTTGAGGTAAACGATGCTGTGCGCATAGAAATATCCGGGGGTACTGACGGGCAGCCAAGTGAACTTAATTAATCTTTGTAAATTTGTTATATGGATAACACGGTATTAAGTTATGGGGTAGTTGCCTGTTTGGGGCTACTGGTAGTGCTTACGTTAGGTATCACCGCTTGGGGCATTGTAAAGATCATATTAGACTTGCGTAAAAAATAGGTATATGTCTGTTGAGAATACTTTAAATACAGCGTTTGTAGTATGCGTGGTTTTGCTACTATTGTTACTGGTAGTTTTATGCACCATACTCATCATGCGTATAGGCAAAGATGACGGGGATGTGGTACTCGATTATGATGCTGAGGGCGCGGCAGAAGGTAATGTCAAATCTCCACCTACATATGTGCCATGACATCGCATAAGGCCAAGATACGCAGAGCATTGAAACCGTGCCCATCGGGTAAGGTTACGTTCCCGACACTACGGGAAGCTGAGAAGTTCTGTACAGGTAAGCAGTTGCGGTCATATAGATGCGAATTTTGTGATATGGTACATGTCACCAGTCACCGGAAAAATGTAAAGGATGTACCCTTAAAATACGCTGACAGGTTTAAACAGTTTATAGATGACGGAACCAAAGAGAACGATGAGGCATGATATATTCAATTTACCCGTACGCACCCGTAGTATAAACGGGAAGCAGAAAGGTAATGCCAATGAACGGGAAGCTGCGAAGTCTCTCGGACTTTGGACGGGGGCAAGGTTCGTTCGGGTACCTCAATCGGGAGGACTGCGTTGGGAGGACAATGCTAAAGTAACCGGGGATATAGTATGTGATACCAAAGGATTTGATTTTCCGTTCTCAGTAGAAACAAAGCACCTGGCAGCGGTTCCTTACACTAAAGAATTACGGGCAAACTCCAAAGTATATAAGATATGGAAGCAGGCTACCACCGATGCGGTGCGTTCCCAACGGTTACCTATGGCTATGATACGTTATAACGGGCTTGGTAAGTTTATGCATGACGGTGAGAAGTACCAGGATTATTTGGTAGTGCTGGCCACCGATTACGGAGGGTCTGTACCCGATCTGCTGGTACCGCAGGAGTTCACAGGTGATGGTATTGTAGCATATCTTTTAAGTGACCTGGTGAAGCGTTATCCGTATGACCGGTTCATTTACGTAGTGAATAAACTACAATTTTTGGTAAATTACATAGACACTCATCAAACTAAGTAATATGCAAAAGACAATAAGCGAAGCTATGTACAGGCAGGCTGCCATAGAGTTAGGCTGCGAAATAGCCGCGATCAAAGCGGTGGCAACGGTTGAAAGCCGGGGTAGCGGGTTCTTACCTGACGGACAGCCTAAGATACTTTTCGAGGCGCACGTATTCTATGAACAACTGGAACTGCACGGGCTTGATCCGAAACAGTTGATGCGTGACCCCACTAACCGGGGACTTATCGCGGAACGTTACGGGCAGGTAAGGTATGGTACAGAATCAGAACAGCACCGTAAACTACAACGGGCGGTTAAGATACACCGTGATGCAGCTTTGGCATCTTGTAGTTGGGGGGCTTTTCAGGTAATGGCATACCAGTGGAAAGACCTCGGGTATGCCAGCCTGCAGGACTTTATCAATGATGCGTTTGAAGGGGCTGACGGGCACCTGAGAATGTTTATAGCATTCATAAAATATAAGAAACTGCAGAAATACCTGATAGCTAAAGACTGGGCGGGGTTCGCACTGCGCTACAACGGGTCCGCTTACAAGAAAAATAACTACGATACCCGTATGGCAGATGCCTACGCTAAATTGTCAAAGTAATGTTACTGTTCACACTCAGGCTGCAGATACGGGATTACAAGAGTATTCTTACCTTTGTAACGGGTATGTTGGATGCAGCTACCAAGTCGGGTGATGTTAATGGTGTATTGCAGTGGAGTACGGACAAGCAGCGTTTAGAGCTGGTAATAGCTGATCTGCAACGGATATACGACAGGTTCAGTACCGAAGGGTGTTATCTGTTGAACCAGCATAACCGTCAATAAAAAATTAAGTGAATTAACCTTACTCGTAGGCCGCCGGGGTATAATTGCAGTTATATATCGGTTATGGTAACAGGAACACGTACAGTGGATGACCGCCTGCGAAAAGTATCCTAATGATGAGCATTATATATTACCCTGCCGGTATTCTTACCAGCGGGGTTTTTATTTTTCATATATTTACATCCTAAACATTACTACGATGGATACTTCATTCTTTTTTGACTTCATTCAGGGACTGATCAACTCACTATTGGCTATAACCGATACGGTGTACCTGGTAGCGTTCATGCTGTTCTCTTACATGGCCAAGGACGGGTTGAACGATGTGCTGAGCAAGGTATGGTACCGGGACCTGTACATCACGGGTAAGCGGGCATCTAAGCACTGGACGGTTGCTATCATAGGCATACTGGTAGCCCTGCCTTTCTTTTTCATACCCGCGCTCAGACATTTAGGTACTGATGAACTCACCGTAGCGGGTGCTGACGATAATTCCGTGTATGGGTTCAAGCTGGCTGTAACCTTTGGCATCGGTACTACTTTCTATGATACTATCCTGTGTTACGTCATAAAACTTATTAAGAAAGTAAAAACAGACAAATGACACAATCAAGGCAAGTAAAGAATATGCGGGTAGCTATTGCGATCCTGCTCGGGTTATCAATGCTCGGGATAGTTATATCTATTTCCCTGTTCAACCAACAGCGTACTACTATGTACGGGGTACGGGAACAGGTAGAGCACTACAAGCAGCAAGCCCGCATATTCGACAGCATGTACGCCGCTTTACAGTCCGACCTGGATAGTCTGCGCAAACGTACGGTGATGCAGGATTCGGTGGTAGCCGATAAAATAGACTCACTTAATTTAATCCAACACAAATATGAGAAAGTGCTTACTAACTATCGCAGCCTGCCTGATAGCGGTCGTATCGGGGTATTCAAAAGGTGGTTACCCGAAACTGATTAACTACAACGGTGACAGTGTTATAGCTATCACCGTAGCTCAGATGGATACCCTGTACAGTATGGGTTACATCCAACTCAATGCTTCCCGTGATAGTGTTATTATGTTGAATGGTATAGTCACCGCAATGCGGGTATCTATATCACAACGTGATACGGCTATTGTTATACTGGAAACACAACGGGATTCGTGTATGCGTAATGTGGTCTATTCCCGTGGACTGATCAATCAACTTGACACTGCCCTAAAGAAACAGGAACGTAAGATACGCTGGTTAAAGATAGAACGGGGGGCTTTGGTCATTGTATTCATAGGTATGCTGGCGTATATAGCTTTTAGGTAATTGCCGATATTTTTGTATGTTTGCATATGCTTTTAGATAAAGATTCAATATTAAAGCCGGGGGTTGACATAAAGAGTGTCAGCGGGTTCGCAGATAGTATGGGGGTTACCTCTGATGCTATTTATGCAGCCATCAAACGCGGGGATGTGGACTATGTGGATTTAGGTACGCATGACAAACCGCTGCTGCAGGTAGTACTTACTGAAACTACCTTAGCGTACGCCCCGAACGGTAAATAAGTTTTTCATTCCAGGTTATAAATAGGTTTACCTCCGTAGTGTCTACTGCGGGGGTTTTTTGTGCTATAGATATTCCTTATACCCCCGATAGAAAGAAATATGTTGGTAATTGCCGATATTTCGATTTACTTTGTTGCCAGTTAAGGTTATAATACTAAAAAATTAACTGAGTTAATATGGCAGACAATATAAAAATACCGAACTGGGTGTATGAAAGTTACATGAACGCACTGCAACGGGCGTACGACTTTAAACTACCCAACAAGCAATTACCCACCGGTGAACGAACAAATCGGGTGGGTTACGATCTTGCTAATGGTATATCATTTTGTTATGTAGATACTCTGTGGCTACGCATCGTTACTTTTTTTCTCCTGATGTACGTGTACAGTAAAACTGATATAGCCTGCATCCACCGCCCCGTGGTGGTATCTAAGTCACATTCGTTTACTATAGCTACGTCACAACCCGGGTACATTTACCTATGCCGCTTCGGGTATTATACCAAGCTGATAACCGACCCGCATAAAGAGTTATCCGCGCATTATATAAGATTTGAAATAGAACCGTAAAATATATACTGATGTTCACACTCCCACCCGTTAAACTAAAGTTGGCAAAGCCTAAGCGTAGTATAGCTATGCCTGACTTCTCAACGTTATACCCGCAACAGCAGGATGCATTACAGCAAATAATAGGGTTCATGGATGATGAGGCCACCAACCTGCTGATGCTGGATTGCCCCGCCGGTGCGGGTAAGTCCTTCCTCATGTCAGTATTCATGGAATACTTCATGGTCACCGGGTCAGGCCCTAAGCTGGTACACACCGCTACTACGAACAAAGCAGTACGGGTATGTGTGGCTATGGCTGATTATGCACACCCGAGTTTAGAGTACATGACCGTACACTCCCTGCTTGGCCTGAAAGAGCAGATACAGATGGATGGTACTATAAAGTTCGTACAGGACTACGATCGTAAGATGAATAAGGTGGACCTGTCAACATACGACCTGCTGGTGATAGATGAGTGTTCTATGTTGGACAGTACATTATTCACCGGGGATTCCCAGGTAAAAGGACTTTGGGAATACGCCGAGGACGGGTTAAAGGTGATATTCGTAGGAGATCAGGTACAAATCCCGCCAGTAGGTACGGATGATTTCACCCTATTCATTAACCGGCAGCGCAGGAAATTCAGGTGCCAGTACGTTACCATGCCTGATACGGTGAGGCAAACGTCTGATAGTCCTATACTCGCGTTAACCACCAAGGTACGATTGAACATATCATCCACCGCCCCGTTCAAACCAGCGGAAAATACCGTAAAGGATGACATGGGGGTGTATGTGCTGGATAAATCAGACACAAAGGGATTAGATGATCTGTTACGGCTGCTTTTCACTTCTCAGAACTTTGCAGTAGACAGCGACTTCGCTAAAGTAATAGCCTGGCGTAATAAAACGGTGGATGGTATAAATACCCGCATCCGGGGAATGCTGTACCCTGAGTCACTGCAACGCATAGAACCCGGTGAACGGTTGATAGCCCTTGACCCCGTATTTGACGGGGACGATATTATAGCGTCAGCCAATGAGGAGTGCACGGTCATATCATTCAGGGAGTCCGTTGAGGACATAAATGACGGACAGTTCGTTATACCTTACTACTCAACCACTGTAGAAAGTATAGGCATAGACGGGTTACCCGTACGTAAGGTATTCCGCATCACAACACACGAGGGTGAGGAAGTATATGAGAAACTGCTTGGTATGATGAAAGCGGGGGCTAAAGCTCAGATACCCGGTTCCCGGGAAGCGTCTGCAGCATGGAAGCAGTATTACAAGTTCATGCGCAAATTCGCCCGTGTGGGGTATAATTACGCGATAACTGCTCACCGCAGCCAGGGCAGTACCTATGATAACGCGGTGGTGCTGGAATGGGACATCCGTGCTAACAGAAAAGAACGGGAACGTAACCGTATTCTGTATACCGCATTCAGCCGCCCCCGTCACCGATTATTCATTATTTAAATTAGGCTATGATTGTATTGAGCTTATTTGACGGTATATCATGTGGGCGCGTGGCACTACAACGGGCTGGTATCAGTGTTTCTAAATACTATGTGTCAGAGGTGGATAAATCGGCTATCCTTGTTAGCTCGACTAACTACCCTGACATTGTACAATTAGGTGACGTTAAGGGCATCACTATTAAGTCGTTGCCTGATGTACCTGATCTACTACTCGCAGGTTCTCCGTGTCAGGGGTTTTCCTCAGCAGGTAAAGGGCTTAATTTTAGTGACCCACGTAGTGCGTTGTTTTTTGAGTTTGTACGTATATGGCGTGAATTGCTGGGTATTAATCCTAAAGCGCGGGTATTACTTGAAAATGTAGTAATGCGTCCTACGTGGAGAGACATTATTACTATTCAGGCAAGATTACTGCCCCCTATAATGATAGATGCTGCATTGGTATCAGCACAATCGCGTAAGCGGTTGTATTGGACAAACATACCCGGTGTTACACAACCCGCGGATCGCGGTATATTGCTTAAGGATATACTGGAACCGTCTGATTATTTTTTGGGTGCCCCTAATAAGGCTTGTATAGTAAGTAGGCGTTTGAACGCATCTGGGGTGCGGGAGGACTATAATAAACAGATACCTATAACGCAGTGCTTAGAAGTCAGGGCGTATAACCCCAATAAGGCCTGTACCATCACTACGGTTGATAAGGATAATGTGTTGTCACCCTTACCCCCAGGCAGGTATAGGGATGCATTCAAGCGTAACCTACCGTTCAGGTACTATACACAGGTAGAGTTAGAGAGGCTGCAGGGGTTGCCTGACGGCTACACTAAGCCCGTATCAAGGGCAACGGCTGTGCGCCTTATAGGTAATGCGTGGAATGTTGATGTTATTACCTATATTTTTGATACTATACTAAATTAAGTGTTATGGAAAAAGTACAGTTCACTATACATAAGCAGGCGTTAACACTTGTAGATGACCCACAGCGTTTACAACTTCCAAAAGACGCTGTTATCTTATCAGTACAAGAACAGCACAGGAGTATAATCATATGGTACAGGTTCAGGGTTAAGGACACTGCGGAGGTATCTAATCAGTTGATACCCGTGGAGGATACTGTAACCCGCAGGTTTCAGATATTCCCCACCGGTACGCGCGAATTATTCGGGTTTGAGGGGGTTGACCATATCTACTTAGCTACTGTACAGAGCAGTGGTTATGTATGGCACATATTTGAGTTACTAAATGATAAATGATATGAAAGATTTCAGGAAACTTGCGACAACCCGACTTATAGTTACGCAAGCATTCAGACTCGCGGTGATAGCCGTTATAGTAATGTTGGGCGTGCTGGACTATACGGGTAATGTAACTTTGTCGGACACGGCAGATTACGTACTCTCGGGGATACTGGTATATCAAATCTATAAGTTTGACCAGTTGATACTGATGGTGACACTACGGGCAGCTTGGATGGAAGATATGCTGGAAGTATTTGAGGGGATGGCCAATGAAATAAAGGATCAACCAAAACAATAACATATGCTATCAGGTAACATCAAATTGACAATGCAACAACCCGCATTACGGGCGTTCATGGCCTCCTGGGCACGGGGCATAGAGCAGAAAGCACATTCATTACCCCGTTACAGCCCCGCAGCTATAATGATAAACGATATACACGTATGTATGAAGCATTGCGCGGTATTGCTGACAGGACTTACGCAACCCGACCCCGAACAGCTATTAGTAGCACTGGCCACGGTGTATAACAGATTACTACCGTATGAATACCCGTTCAAGGTCGGGGTATCTTTACAGCAGGATGGTGACACATTTTTACTGACCCCGACCAACTTACCTACACTGATACTTTTGGCGGGCAAAGAAATGGTCCCAAGGGGGCTTGCTCAGGTAGGTGTTTACCACGGGGAGCACACTTACAGGTTTATTTCACAGGAATACTCAATACGATAGTAAAACTAAGTATTATGATAAAACTATTATACGAGGGGACTTATCCCAATAACAATGACGTGAGCTCGAAACAGTACTATGTTATAACACGTGGGATGTTGTTGGATCAGGCGGGTAGGCGGGTACCGTTGTTTGCGACAGTTGGGGATTATAGCCCAAGTAATGCGGTAGGGTATGTTGATCTGTTTTTCTTTTTAGGTGTACAGGAGGGGGGATTTATAGTGGGAGAGGTATCCATGTACAAGGACAAGTTACATGCGTTGGGTACCAGTGATACGTACATAACGCCGATCATGCGGGGTGATTATGATTGGACGCAGACCCCCGATAAGATACTCACTAATTTTAGCATAATTTCGGCTGCGTTATGCTCAGGTCCCATGATAGATAAGCGTATAAGACCTTTAGGACAGGGTGACATAAAGTACATTGATTAAGTAACTTAATTTTTACAGACATATGGCAAATAAAGATTGGACGGGGAATAAGCGCAGTACGTATGCAGCACTCGGGGCATCCAACCATGTAGCACACGATAGGGAAGCGCACGACTATTATGCTACTGACCCAATTGCTGCAGAACTACTAATGGGGTTATTGCCGTTGTCCCCTAATATATGGGAGTGTGCGTGCGGTGCGGGGCATCTAAGTAAAGTATTTGCCGCTGCCGGGTTTAAGGTACGCAGTTCTGACCTAATAGATCGCGGCTACGGTAAAGCCGGTATAGATTTCCTTAACTGGGATAAATCGTTTGACGGGGATATTATTACAAACCCCCCGTACAAATACGCTGAAGAATTTGTACGAAAGGCATTGAGTTTAGTACCTGATGGCAGGCATGTTATTATGTTCCTAAAGACACTTTTCCTTGAATCCAAGGGCCGACAGGAATTGTTTACTGAGTATCCACCAAAAACTGTTTATGTATCATCCTCCCGTATAAAGTGTGCCATTAACGGGGATTTTTCACAGTCAGGCAGTAGTGCTGTGTCTTATGCCTGGTTTGTTTGGGAGAAAGGATACTCGGGTATAACAGAACTTAAATGGTTTAATTAAGTAACTTAATTTTTACAGACATATGAATACAACAGATCAGACAGAGTACACGTACTCACAGAAAAACGGGAAGTACTACGAAACATCCAAAGCACCGCACGGTATACCTGTTACAACGCAGGTGAGTCGTATGAAATATGCCATCGGGGCTTGCCCTGATTTCGGGGTGTTCGATGACCGTGTGCTTATCATGCCCGACCCAGAGGGTGAGGAAAAAGTATCACAGAGTGGTATCATCACCGCCATCAACAAAAAGAAAGAGGATGAGAAAACACATTGGGGTGTGGTACTTGCCGTAGGAACTAACCTGGAAGGCCGGGTGATAGAAGTTAATCCGGGGGACTACGTTGCTTATTCCCGTTTTGCGGGGAATGAACTTGAAATAGATGGGCAGGTGTACAAGCTGGTGCGTGGTACTGATATATTCGGTATTGACCGCCGTCCTGAGCCTGCTATCGAAATACCCGAAAAGGATTCCGATACAGCCGAATGATATGGTTTATTAGTTTAAGGGTTACAGGCGGGGTTTCTACCCTGCCTTTTTTATTATAACCAAACTTTATAGTACCCATAAATTATAAGTATTACTTATTATTCTTTGGTTTTGTAGTTTTGGGTTCTTAAAAGTCAAAAGTATGCAAGTAGGTAGTAGAGTAGTTTATATAGGCGGTGAGGTAGTATCGGCACCGTTTGTCATAGGCAATGAGTACACAGTATCATGTGTTGATAAGTGTACCAAAACAGGTAAAATCTGCATAACCGTATATGAGGTTGAATATAGTATTATGCCCGTTTACCGGGGAACCGTGGGGTGTGTGGGTAAAATATTTCCGTGAGGTAGAACCCAAACACGAATTATCCGACATAACAGCCGAGGAACTTATTGAGGAACTGGAAGTAATTCCACAAACCGTATAAATTAAACAACAAAAAACAGATCAATGACACTAAAACAACTGGAATACCTACGGGTAGCGGTAACAGCGGGGACTTTAAAGCAGGCAGCAAAAGTACTCGGCATCTCTCAGCCTGCGGTGACCACGGGTATATCCGCACTGGAAACTTCATTAAACGTTCAACTCATTAACCGTACTGCGGGGAACACTGGTTCGATCATAACCACCACCGAAGCGGGGGAAAAAATATTAGGATATGCTAAAGACGTTCAGAACTTACTTGATACTATTGCACAGACTGCCCGTGAATATGAAAAGACTTGCCCGCTACCAGGCACTAAAAGCGTACCGGCAAACACGGGTAATAAAACCAGCGGGTAATTCAGATGATGTGGTACGCTGTACATACAGCGGGGCGGCCATATCTTCCACTGACGAGGTTATCTATGACCGTGACGGTAGATTATACCTTTTAGAAAAAATAACGCCAGCACGGGGCATTAAAATAAATAGTAAATAAAATATAGATATGTATAGCGACAGATTTTTAAGCGGCATGTTCCATACTTATTGCCCATGCCGTGTTCGGGTAGCGCATTATGACTATGATCTGTTGGCTACGAGCGTTTATGCCCACCGGGTAAATACCTGGCCGTTTGAAGATGTGAAACTCAGGTTAACCCCGCTGTATGATATATCAGGAGAGCATGTATTGTTACTGGCCTCGGTGCTGCATAAGCACCTATTGGATAAATACAGGACCGGCGGGCACGAACCGGTATTGACCATAGCCAGTAGGTTCGGTAATAATAAATTTGTCATAGACGTACATATACCTATGACAAATTCTACTGATGTTATTCCATTAACTCCTATAAAACTTCGGGTAGACGATACCGTTAAGGAATCCCCCGTAGCGGTGAGGTTATTGCAGCAACTCGGGTACGATTGCGGGTATTCGGGGTTTGATAGCCCTGATCCTATGAACCTACGTGACACTAAATTCATAACCGTGCCGAGCCTGATAGAAGCGGGGTTGGCAGTAAAAGCATAAATAATGGGAGACATTAAGCGCATATGCAATAATTGCATACACTACACAGCATACAGAACGGGTATGGATGAGTATCCACCATGTACGGGTATAGCTGAATGTACCAAAGGTCACTGGGAAAATGGTGACCCTACAGAAGTACAAACAGAGGAGACTGATTGTACAGACTTTGCCCCTATTATGGTTGATGAAATACGACTGTTTACTTACAAAAATGATAAGTTCCTGATAGTACCTATGAACGGTAAGGGCAGGATAGACAGACTGTGTATCACCCACAACGACAATGGGGCGTTCCTGTCATTCAGGTCATATTATGTACCACAGTCTGTTAAACTACCTGACGGTGAATACAAACTTATCGGGCAGGCTAAAGATTTAGTAAACCCCGTGGAGGCGGGGGTAAAGCCTTTGGACGTTATCATTAAAGTACTTAACTAATGCTATATAACAATGGATACACAGGTAAAAAACTACATAGTCACTTTCAGGTCACCCTACGGGGACTGGCGCACGGTTGACTATTATGATGATAACCAGGTGCACAGCCTGAGTTATGTACACCGCGGGGCTTTACTCGCTGCGATCAATTGCCTTGTTAATGCCCCCGCACGATTGTACGCCGAACAGCGGGCAATCCCCGGAATAGAATTACTTAATTGACTAATCACCTGTAAAGGGCAAAATAAAAAGTATGACACAAGACGAACGTAATGCTTTAATATCAGAACAGGAGCAGTTAACTATTAAAATGAAAAATGCTGCATTTATAAGCCCTAAAGACATGCGCAGGTCAAATGAAATAACATCACTGCTGTTAACAGACGGTACAGATGATAGCATTAGGATTAAGGTAGGAAAGCCCAAAAAGAGCAGGAGGGTAACATCGTTCACAAGAGACAGACGTTAACAACTCACATTAACCGCCGAAAAGCTATGCGGGGAATAAAAAATTAATTAACTTAAAAACAGATACAAATGTTTGAACTAAAAGCAACACACATCGGGGACCCGGCACTACGGGTAGACAACGCAACCGCTGCAGACCCCGTACAATTACAGGAACTGGCACTGGACCGCATGAATCACGGGGTATGCATATTCTCATACACCAAAAAAGACGGGAGTGTTAAACAGACCGTAGGTACACTACACCCGGCATTACTGAATGATGCTAAAGAAACAGCTAAGTTACGGCAGGTGCGCAACCTGGCTGAGAGCATTACCAGTGCGTATAGGCTGGATGAGTCTGATTCAGAGAGTGACGGGTCCTCATTCTTTAGTTCCATACAACCGCATATAGAAGCACTCGACAAGCTCATTTCTCCAACGGTAGGTCGTAAGGCACCTACACCTAACCCCGATTGGCAGAACTATTTTGACTTAATCGCTATGGACTGGCGTAAGTACCGAAAGGATGACCTGCTGTCCGTGCTGGAACTATAAAGATGCTTAATTGCAATTTTCCTAAGCCCTGGTGTTTCTACATCGGGGTTTTTTATTATAACCAAATGTTATAGTACCTATAAATTATAAGTATTACTTATTATTCTTTGGTTTTGTAGTTTTGAGTTCTAAACAATTTTCATATGACACGATCTGAAAAGAACCAAATCTACTCAGCCGCTTTGCAGGGCGTGCTGGCTAATTCCGTAAACAGTGGTGCCAGCACCGACTACTTAATACGTAGAGCTATCGCCACAGCAGACGCATACATCGCAGCGTTAGAGGAAAAGCACCAGGGGCAAGTAAATGAGGTATCCGGTGATTAAGCACGTCACAGATACCAAATACCCCGATGATTGCCCCGTAAGGCTATCTGAACGGGTAACTACCCTGCTGGATAATCGTCCCCGCAATAAACGGGAATTACCCGCATGGAAAGCTCAGGTAAGGAAACTGATGACAGCCTACAACAAAGCAACGGGTATAGATGCGTATAACATTAACTCAATTAATTGATATGAGGACCACATTATTTGATAGCTTTGAGGATGCGGTACAGGAATGTAAGCGGGTGTCTTATGAAAACCCGCACGTATTGGGGGTATATCTCCACCGTACAGGCAAATTCTCCGTCAGGGTATATACAACTACCCGTAAATGGTTTTGCAGCTTTAAAAGCGGCAAATATTGGCAAAGTATCATAGACTAAAAAACTATAGTATGAAATACACTAATGAATTTATGGCAAGGTTATACGCATCCTACTGGGGATGCCTTACTACTTATGTAGATGATGAGGGCACACCCTGTCGGGTAGACGCTAAAACACTTGACTTTGCCATACAGGAAAATTTTGCTAACGGTAAGCTGGTACTTACGCCGTTATCTAAAATAACAGCTATGGACCGTTTGGTAGTAGCCAAAATAATAACAGGCAACAATATAGCCACAGAGGGTAAAGTATCGGGTAATACGTACACATATTTCGTTGATTGTTCCAAGTCCATAGATGCGGGCATACACGTAAACCTGAAATTTTCTGACTTTGTGGGCAGAATTGCTCAGAGTGAGGGTTGGTTAGCTGGTTTTTTCGGACCTGCCGTATTGGATTATCTACGTATGCGGGGGTATCTTACAGAATATACTGGTGTCAACGGTACGGAGCGTATTACCATATGGGACTTGGTAGATGCGGGGTTAGCTATAACTAAATCTGAATAATATGAGCAAACATCATTACATCCGGGGGTTTGTATTCCTGCTCATGCTGGCTATTATGGCGGCTATCTGCGGGATTATTAATTACATAATACACAATCTATAAAGTATGACCAAACAAGCATCATTTACCCGCACAGCATCTAAAGACCGTATGGTATACAAAGCCATGCACATGATACGCCGTATAAAAGCACTTAACCCGTTTAATGTGCACGGGTATTTACGGTACAGACCGTCATATTCAACGCACATATTCGGCGGTGATGTCTGCACGGCATCTTACGGGTTGTATAAGTGTACCGTAAAAACTAATAATGGGAACATTAGAGTAGACGGCCTACCCGACAGTTTTCACCAATCGCTGACAGGCCATGACGAACTATGGAATTTATACGATACGCACCTCGCAGGCAGAAAGATAGGCAAATTTAAGTGTATATTATCGGCGATAAGTATGGTATATACATACCCTGGCTTATGCAACGAGTATGACTGGACAATCAAACTACTTAAAGTATACAGAGCATGACAACAGAAAAATTACAGAAAGCATTTAAGATTGGTTACACAGACGGGTATGTGCTTACCCGCATATACAGATCAACCACACTTACCGGTAACCCGTCCAAGATGGTAGTAAAGCTATGTAACTTGGATAAAGGCAAGTTTATAGTATTCGATAACTTGGTACTATTGAATACGGATGAGCTGGATGGCGGGCAGGACGTGGTTAAGAAGTATAAGGATAAATACCTGGTGCGTAGAAAAGTTGCATACCAGGTTGGTACTTTTATGGAGATACTACACAACCTGCTGCATGACCTCCATGACATCGGGCATATTATGGTGTGTGATCTGTACAGGTTTACACCGGAACCACCTGATGACGTGGTGGGTAGTATGTTCGCAGGAATGCCTGTAGGTGAAGCATAACATGGTCCGTATGCGGGAAAAAATGGATAATGAACTCGTTGAAGCATTATTAAAATCTAAAAAATAATCAGCATGGTCACAAGAGCGCCGCCCGGTACGGGGAATTATATACATTTTTACACTAATTAATTTACTTAAAAAAAAACAGTTAAAACTTATGAAAAAACTAATAGCGTTGATCGGGTTATTCATGTGCATAGCAATAGCACTACCTACAGTGGCCAGTGCCCTGTTCTACACAACATCTACCAGGTATTACACAGACAACAACGGGTGCCAGGTGACTGAGATAAAGAAAACCCACTACGGTACATTTGCGGGGATACCCTACGTAATATCACAAAGCCTGCACGTCATCACCGATTGCGGTGGGTTGATAACATCTTATGATATTGACATGGATGTGCTCAAAGATGCTGAAAATGTAGCCTACGGGTTTGATAACATTAATCCTACTGATCCGGCGGGCTACGGGTATGCTGCGAACGAAGATTACCAGCAGTACTGGCTTAGTAATGCGAACGGTACGGGTATAAACGATGAGACCTGGGGAGGTACCCGGGAGTGTAGTGAATGGTCTGAGTGTACTGATTAATAGCGCATTTGTCCTACTATATGCGGGGGCGGGGAGTTATCTCTGCCCCTTTTTCTATTCGGGGGTATCCCCCTTTTTAATACTTACCCGTCCCGGGGGTTTTCCTTTCTTATGTTTTAGTATTTCCCCTCGTCCCCTCGGGGTATATCAGGCCCTTTACCTACCGATAACTGACTGGGGCGGGGATTTGTGTCATCACGACATTTGACCACTAAATATTCAATAAATGAATACACCAGTAAATTATCTTAAGGTTTGTATTATCCAGGCTTGTCAACTGACTAAGTGGCAGATAATCGGGCTAATTATAAATCCGCATACCTTGACGGGGATCATCCTCTGTGACTGATTGAACAGTATCGTATAGGTTACCTGTTGACGGCCTTTAATTCAGCGCAGGTATTTCGGGGATGTCCATACTTTCCTCACGTAACTTGATATTATCTCTACCGTGGGGCTTTCTTATAAAGAGCGTAGAACTTTCATTTGTGGTTTTTCCTAACCACCGGGGGTGAAAACTTTAAGACCCGTTGGGTACAAAGTTACGGTGCTTTTACCCGTAAATACAAATACGATTTTTATGTGATTTGAAATGTGAAAAATTAAGTGAGTTAATTTTTTCGTACCAGCGGGTTTTGCTATATTTGTGGTCCAAGAGCTGAACATTTATAATTATTTCCTGCCCCGTTTCTACGGGGTATTTTTATGTAAAGATATTTTACACATTACCCTGACGTGTAAAGATTGTTACCCGTTTTTTGCTACATAGGATTTGTCTATACGCCCGATAAAATATAAGTATGTACTAAATGTCGGCAAGTGTTTACATTTGTGGTATGAAACATCAATCAGATTGTTACAGGACAATAAACGGAGTACGCATGGTAAACTATGCTGATTTGTGTATGACCGATGAACGTAATGCTGGTATGATCAAGGAGGCTAAAGAGCTTTACCGTAAGGTGCGTAAGATAAAACACCCCGCCGGTTATTATCAACTATTCGTAGCAGAACCAAAAAAAAACAGCTAACATGACCCAAGTAAAACCATATATAAACAATTTCAAATTCCGTGGCATCTCAATAGCTACGGGTGACTGGATTTATGGCTGGCCTATATCAACACCGGAATTTCCTGATAAGTGGTGCATCATGTACAAAAACGACCCGATACAGGTAATACCCGACACTATATCTGACTATACGGATATGACTGATGATGAGGGCGATGACCTGTACATAGGTGACAAAGTACGGTGCGGTAAAGATGATTGGCCTGCTGAGCTCGTATTCACCATATGGCGGGGAATTGACGGTGGCCTGATACTCCGTGCCGGGGATGAAAGTGCTATGGATATAAACACCCCCGACACTATGGTGTTGTGTGGTAATATTCACACTGATAAAAATTAAGTACTATGACATTCTATTACGACAATATAAGCGACATACCACCGCATTTGGTGGATGCTATTAAAAGTAATTTCCCAGGACACAACTTATGCGTATTCGTAGCAACCGAGAGTACCTTGCAAGGGCGTAGGGTGGTTGTGGGGGTTGTAACGCCGGATAATCATCCGTATGGCGGTTATGCTCACAGTATAAACGCATTCGTATCCGGGTACATAGCAGGCTGGAACTCGGGGGTTAACACAGAACCGGTAAAAGATGACAAGGCAGGTGAACAGTCACGGGCGGATGATAAAGACAGGTATGACAGGCTGTTGCAGTTAGCCAACACCCCCGAACATTTACGGGTAGGCAGTGTACATGTAAACACTGAAACTGCTGAGGGTATGAGTATTGCCATGGTTTTGAAGTATAGGAATAATTGCCTGAGTATATTAAGGTTATCACCGAATGATGACGGTAATTACTATAACCTGCTGGCGGTGAATAAGGAGATCGCTAAGGCATTAGGGTTTGAATATTAATTCACTTAATTTTTTATTTATGTCAGGTATTAATGACGGGGTAGCAGAAACTTTAGAAATTGTTAGTATGGGTGGAGAAACCATACGGAATAACTGTTTTACACCAGGCGGGGAATTTGTATATTTTGCAAAGCGTACACACAATAGTGTAGCGGGAATTGACGGACGGCCCTTTACAACTATGGAAAGTACATTCTGCGTTATGGGGGTCATTCCACAGGAAGCCATGGAGGCGTGGCAGGAATTTGAGAATAAACTTTATTCGTTAATAAAATAAGCACATTATGGCAAGAATAATATACGAACCCGGGGATCGGGTAGTTATCGTAAAAACGGGTTTAATAGACTGGGAACAGTTGGACGTATTAGCTGATAACGGATTGGATGTCGGCGATCAGTTAATCGTATCTGAGGTATCGGACCCTGTTACGGACAAAGAAAACTGGGTAGTTATAGGCGTACAGGGTAACGGGACCGCTGTACATAAGTATAAACTACACCCGGCACACGTATTGCCTTTGCATGTGTTCAATGATGCTATGATGACGGCAAAGGTGCGTATACTCACCGCTGTGGAAGATGTGTACACACCGCTGTAACAATAACCAAAACTTATAACGGGTATAGAGACTAACAATTTCTTATACCCGTTTTGTTTTATAAATTTGCACTTATAATTAACTCTTAAAACTTTTAACAATGCAGAAATTACGCATTTGGGCACGGGTAGGTGCTTACGTTGAATTTGAGGTACCTGATAATTTTACAGTGGATCAGGCTGAGAATGGGCTACATCAGCACATGCATATGTTGGCTGAGCGTATAAACGGTAAAATACCTGGTATTGAGATAGATGGGGAAACTTATACCCCCGATGCCTGTACTGGTATGGAACTTACAGTTGATGTGGGCGGTAAAACTTCTGTAATAGAAACCCCCGAGTATGTTTACCCAACGGGGTTTTTTAACGATGACTTTACCGAGTTCACAAACATAACGGTGCCGGTTGATTCCCCCAACCGTAAGGGAAAAGTTGTAAAATCTGATCTGCTGGAAGTGAACGGGGTTCTATCCCGTGGTTATGTGGTCCAGTTCCGGGACCATTCACAGGGATATACCGATCTGCTTACAAAATCCCGTTTGGTTGAAGTACTTTTGAATACATCGCATACATTTTTGGTAACTAAAAAGCAGCCCTATTTAAATATAACCAAGTCTGACTATGTTGTATTTGAGTGCCGTTTACCGGGGGTTACATCATGTAGGATAGGTGTAAGTATAAAAGTATCCCAGGCTATTGATGCAACCGAATCAAAGACTTATGAGGCTGCCTTTGAAATTGTATTACAGGCAGTGCGTTATCGTATATACGAATCATTGCCCGACCTGGTGGTACCATCCGAATTAACAATAAGAAACGATTACTGATGTTTGAACCTGCAAAAATAAAGAGACGCAAGAAAAAAAGCCCGAAAGCTATTGAGTACAGTCCCAGTACATCTACTAAGCTGCGCAGGACTATGATGACCTACTTATTAGAAGATTGCGGGGGTGTACTGACAGGTGCTTGGACCATTACACTAAATACCCGTTTCGGTAAAGTGGTGTATAATTTCGCAGGCTTTGCCCGTAGCCGGGTGGTCCTTATGTGTTACATGCACATAACCGAACAGGATCAGGTAATACCCGCAAAGGAAGCTATTAAACAGGCCGGGTGCTACACCCGTTGGTTGCCAACGATCGGGGGATTTAAGCGGGTGATGTATCGAAACAAACCCCCGGAGTTCATACGCAGCTCATTCATTGATTGGTTTGTAAAACCATTGCTATGATGTGGGGGGTGGCTATTATTGTCCTGGCTTTCTGTCTCAGGCATAGAGATTAATTATAACGGGTATAGAGACTAACAATTTCCTATACCCGTTTTGTTTTATAAATTTGCACTTATAATTAACTCTTAAAACTTTTAACAATGCAAAAAACCATCTTAACAGAGAAGCAACAAAGGCAGGTGTACGTCTTAGCATTCGGACAGGAATTTGACAGTAAAGAACGCAAACAGCAACCACTGCCTTTATCAATTGCGTACAAAACAGCCGTGCAGGAATTACGCACCCGGTTAGAGGTAAACGGGCGATACCTGTCCTTTAAACTTGATGACCTGGCCAACCTGGTAGTAACCGCAACACCCGAGGGTATAGAACTTATAAACGACCTCGGACCTGACAGGCCAAATTATAATATTTGGTGGGAACTATCTGAAGATATTATATGCAATAGTGCGTATAGTTGGCTGCGGCCTGAGCACATCGGGGCTTTAATATCTGATTCCTGCCCGATACTCGGGTTTGATACGGTTGAACATGAGAATGATCGTTTTGGTACATATGAGGGGATAGATACCCGTTCTATTGTTTGGTATTTCCAGGCATACGCCATATTAGATGAATTTGAAGTATTGGCGGCGGGTGATCCGGTGATATTAACCGTATGTGAAAATGAGCCCGTTAAATAGTACATCATGAGAAAAGGCGTAGAAGGTACCAATAAAATTTGGCGGGTTATACATGCAGACGCTAACGAAACCGTCATATCTGAGAAAGTATTTTACCAGTATGACAAAATGAAGATACAGGCCTATATAAATCATTTCTCACATGCTACTAAATCGGGCGATACGGTAACATATGGTGCTGAATGTGATAGACTGGCTTTTTACACTTTGTTTGAGGTAGAAAACTTTGCGGGCAAACTGAAACGGTTACTGATAAACAGCACCGCTAATATTGGTCGGGCTGTTTATAAATCTTTCCATATGTTTGATATGCCCGATTACTTGAAATTAATTGAATTAACTGATCTTTAAATTGCATTATTAAAACAGAATAACGCATAAATAAATAATTAACTATTTAAAATAACGGGCCAAAACGCCCGTTATTTTTATTTTTGGTATGTACATATAGGTAAGGTCCTAAAACGGCAGCCATGAAGCCCGTATTGCGAAATTGGTATAGTTTTTATCTATACAGCTTATAAAAAACCCGTATTAGTACAAATAGAATAGTTTTATAAATTTGCACTTATAATTAACTTTTAAAACTTGTAACAATGGCTAAAAATTTTAAAATAAGCGGTAAAAAAATGACTATATACACCATTAACCATTCAGACACGGCCAGTAGCGGGGTTACGTCAAAGCCTGTAGATGCGTATAGGGTTACTGTAGACATTATACCAAGCGTTAAATTGGCTATACATAAGAATGATGACGGTAAATGGACCCTAACAGAATTAACAGGAGGTGCCCAAGCGTACTATAAAACTGAGCACAAAAGGGATTGCCTGATAATGGGACTTATATCGCTTATAGAGAGTAGGGGCGTAGATTGGTACCTAAATGTAATAAAAGAATTTAACGCCCGAAATAAAAACCACATAGACAGATTAGCGATAGCTGAGCTGAACGGGGTAAATTAATTCACTTAACTTTTAAAACTTGTAACAATGGGGTTATATAAAACTCAGGACATACAGCAACAAACCCCCGTAGCCTGCCCG
Source organism: Chitinophagales bacterium (assembly GCA_020636495.1). NCBI lineage: Bacteria > Pseudomonadati > Bacteroidota > Chitinophagia > Chitinophagales > Chitinophagales bacterium. The sequence continues at coordinate 60,531 of JACJXQ010000010.1, forward strand.
CATCCGGGTAACCGATACAGGGTATTTTTCAGATATTCTAAAGGCTTTACAAACGGGGCCATTTATACCATTTCTCACATAGACAGCGATCGGATAACCTTACAAGGGTATAACTATAATTTCAAACCAAACGAATTAACATTTTATAACATCTAAATCAGTAAACTATGTATCATGTATTTACCCGCACTTGGTATAAATACACCAATGGCAGAAATCAGAAAGACGGGTTAACCCCGCATCCTGGCAGAAAAAACACCGTACGGTATGTGAACACGATAGAGGAGGCCCGGGAATTGTGTGAAAGTATAAACAATGGGATTAAAGGACCTAACCCCCTGAGCCGTAAAGCTGAATTTTCCAGGGAATAGGTAATAACCAAAATTTATAACGGGTATAGAAACTAACAATTTCCTATACCCGTTTTGTTTTATAAATTTGCACTTATAATTAACTCTTAAAACTTTTAACAATGATTAGTAAAACAATTGAACAAATTAAGCAGGAATACGCAGAAAAGCAGGCTAAGGAATTAGAAATGTTAAGTATATATGAGGACGTGGCCAGCACTATACAGGGTATACCCGGTGCGCATCTTGATACCATGCTTGGGGAAAATTTGTCTACCCGGTTCGGTATAATAACGGTAGATACACTTGAAATAGCACGTAAGGTGTATAATACATTAATTGTTAAGTATGGAGCTGAAAATTATAATACTGATACTTTTAATAACCCTGAAAACGCTACAGCATCACCGATACATATAGCGTTTCATTATTGTACCATACGTCACCGACATGAATGCAAAATATGTGTTAATACAAAAGTATATCATTTTTGGTTACAGTTAAATGATATGAAAATACCTTATAACCCCGATAAATTAACGGGCAATCGTTACCAATTAGACGGGGATGCCTGGACGTTGGCCAGGGCTAAGGGCTATACAGGTGAATACGCTGTAAAAAGCCTTAAAAATTGTCATTCTATACGTTATTACGGAGGTAATGTCTATAATGTGTTACCCGCCCCCGCTACTGACCAGCAGATTACAGATTGGGAAAATATCGTATTTACTCATTAAAACTTTTAACAATGACAGATCAGGCATTTAAAACACGTAGTAAGAAAAGAACTTACACCGCTATTCAATTAGCAAAGTATTACGAGGTAGGTAATACGGATATGGCATTATATGAGTACATAGTAGATACTTTCGCAGTAGGGCAGCCACAACAAGCGAAACGGATATTTAGCCAGCTCACCCGAAAGGACCGCAAAGAATTTATAAAAGCGGCCGTAACCGATTGGAAAACCGGGTTAAGTGATGCACAAATAAAGGCCCTTATTGATCTTATCTAAAAACTAAAAAACCGTAACAATGAAAAGAAACACGGATTATTCGTGGTTATTATTGCTCATACTGTTATTTATTGCGGGTTGTGACGCACTTATACCATACTAAATCAATTAATTCACTTAATTTTTAAAATTATGAAATTCAGAATACAGGAATATGACAACAACGGAAATTTAGCGAAAGATACTATCATACACCTGCCGACCAGGAAACAGGCTATAAAGTTTTGCGAAACTTTAGAAACGTATACCAGGCATTCAATAACACTTGAAGCTATTAACCCGAAAAATCCCGGCAATGTGGTACAGATAGCACACATACCCAAAAAAGCATACGGGTACGATAACGCACCAAAGGACCACCCCGATGTTATAGGCACACTGTAAATTAACTCACTTAATTTTTAAAAACCCCCGATAATGGAAAAATACGCTATAGTTTATAACCATACAGGCACGGTAATAGCCGTAATACCGAATTACAGGGCAAAAGCCGCATTAACCCGTAAAATAGAACAGGCCGCTAAGGATGCTTACGGGTTAATAACGGCAAGACTACAAACCCCGTTAAAGGCTTCGGACCTTACAGAAGATAAAAAGCTGATCTATTTAACGGGTACAGAGTACAGAGGTATATTAGAATATCAATACACCGTGTATGTACAATTAGCCCAAAGGTATTAACCCCCCTATCAACCCCATACAAAACAAACCAATAAAGGAAAAGAAAACAAACATTTAAAGACGTTCATTGTTAATAAGTCCCGATACTTAACCGCTATATCTATAGCAAACAAGTATCGGGACTTATTATTGCGTATAAGTATTAATCCCACTATCACCCCCGTATAAGATAAACACGGGAATAAGTAACAAACCTCAACACATAGTAAAACACCCCAAAGTAATAAAACACCCCAAAGTAATAAAACACCCCGCAATACCAAGGGAATAAATAATAAGCCATGTACACAATATGTAAACATACACAGGATAAAGCACAGAGCAAGCAAATAACCCGTATCGGCTATTAAATGGTATATACCTACACAAACCCACATACACCCGTGAAATAAGGCTGAAAACACTAAATACCCGCATAGCTTGCCCGAAATAAAAATACACCCGTATAAACAATAAAAAACCCCCGCAAAAGCAGGGGTTAACAGAGTGTGGAAATACCCGTTATAATGGGCAGGATACCCGGTGTATTAATGGCACTTTATTAAGCATATAACCCCGTAACCGTGTTAGATGGGACTTTACCGTATCGGTAATATCACAATTCACCGCATTACGGGCGTATTCCAATAACCCGCTAACCTCATGGTTATCCCCGTAAAAACCCCCGCAACTGTCTATTTCCTCACCTACGGGGTTTTCAATCGTATAGTAATACACATTCCCCGTGAGATAATCGTTATATGTTTCAATCTCACCCCGTAGATAATCTTCAATACGGTTAACCCATTTACGGGTAATTCTCTTAACGCTATACTCTGCCCTTGCCCGTTCCTTTGATACGTATATGATACCAATTAACCCGCTATCCCACGGGCACGTAAACCCCGTAGTATTGATAGTTAGCCCGCTATGATCATATAGGTAAACGGGCAGTACTATATAACTACCCCGCATACGGGTTAACAGTATGTTGAATATAGTATTATACCCGTTTTGAGTATCATACAGTCGGTTATATTGCTCAGGGGTTAAGCCTATCATTTCGGCCATACTTTCGCATAATTCGGGGGTTTGTTCGTCCCCTAACCTGTATCGCCTGTGCTGCGTTAGTATGGTCCCCAAATTATCAAATTCTTTGCGGGGGTTCATTGCATCCGTATCATATGCTATATTGATACTATAACCTTTGTAGTTGATTGTTTCTATTGATTCCATTTTATGATGTTTTTAATAACAAATAATTTAATTGATTAATATTATGTGTTTTCAGTGTTTACGGGGGTTAAGGTGCTATGACCTCACGGGCAGGATAAAAGTATGCTTTGCTAATTGTGGATATAATTGTTATTATGGCATATACATATAGATAACCCGTTTTTACGGGGTTTTCGTCCGTAGCGTTTCGGTAACATGTTCTAATGTTGTATCAGGATGCAAGACAAAATAGTGATTCCCTTGCTTATCCCAACTATCCGCAATTACTTTAATATCCTGCCACTCCGTTAACCAGGTTGCAACATGTTGGCCATATGTGGCCGTCTTTACGTGTGACGTTGATAATATGGTAGATTCCCCCGTCATTAGGTTAATCAGTTTTAACCGTGTTGGTTTGTTGTTAGTTGCGAGTAATACCCTTAGTTGTAATATGATTGTACGATCTATTTTTACTATGTCAGTCATTGTTAAAAGTTTTATGATTAAGTGAATTAATTTTTTTATTCAGTCACGGGATAGCAGGAAATAACACTTTTATGCAGTTTAAACCCGTAACCGTCTAATAATACATACCCGTCTTTATCTATTCCCGCAATTTTGTAAACACCCGTTTCCATACTGTTAAGAGTACGAAATTCTATCCTATAGCTTTTACCCTTTACGGGTGTTACTGGATTAAGCCTATTTAGATAGTCTTTATAAGCCTGCTTCGGACTGATAAATGTATCAGTAATAATAAACATACCCGTCTTAGCTTCGGCCTTGCCTATGATGTTATAACCCCACATTTTAAGGTTAGGCCTTACAAGTTCGGCTATATCGGTGTATGGATCAGCGTTTTTTATCTCAATACGCTGGTATTGCCTGAAACGGGGGGAATGTACAGTTAAGGTTAACACCCCGTCAAATTTGTGGGTAATGTGCAACACGTGCAGGTTATCTATTCTGTTCATTGCTAAAAGTTTTATGATTATTATATTATTTCTTGCAATTCTTTTTTTACAAACCCCACATAAGTAGCAGTACAAACAAAATTAGCAGGGTAATAAACCGCACTATATTTATCTGTTATAGCATCCAATACGGTTGTTAATACGTCAGATATTACGTCAGCTGGTACGTCATTGTAATGACTATATATGGATGTTTCTAATTCTTTCATGGTTAGGCTATTGCCGTACGTGGCGTGCTCTATGAACATCATTAAATTTTCAATACTGTAATTTGGCATAAAATTTATATTTAACGTAATTAAGTGAATTAATACATGAATAGTCGTTCTATACCTACTGTAATAGTGCCATTATTACCGTTTAACTGAAACTCTATAAACCCGTCATAATCTGTATACGCCGTTAAAATAGGGGTGTTTAGTATGTCTGTTTTGTAGTATTCTGATAACATCAGTTTTATTTTTTCCTTTACTTTGTTATTACCTGTTAAGCCTTTTAGGCTTTTAACGGCATTGCTTATAGCTATTCCCCCGATTAGGTTACCATTTTCTGATATTGCAAACGTCATTGTTGAAAGTTTTAAAGATTAAGTGAATTAATTAAAGTTCTATTTCCATTGTGGGTGCAAGTGTATACAGGTTATTAGCTATGTAGGTATTAAGACTATCAACCGCAATAGTATACTCAACCTCTTTGTTATTACCTCCTAACATGAGCAATTTTACTTTTTTACCCGACATACTCAATACGTATATGTGATTGCCCGTAATAGCGTGTATAAAGTGCGTATTGATACCTATATGAGCTAACACCCCGTTAATAACTACGGCTAACGGTTGGTCGTGTACATATACGGGAGTATCGGATAGGACCTTTGTCGCATAATGCATTGCATCAGCTGGATATTTAAACGGGTATATACACTTATACCCCGCTAATATGGTTATATCTTCAATCGGGGTGTTACATGTAGTTACCCCGTTTGTATATACAGGCATAAATTCGTCTTGACGTACGGTAAGTGTTTCATATGCTTCAGCACTTAATAATATCCCGATGTTATCGGGGTGTATACCATTGTTAAATAATGTGATTGCGTTCATTGTTATTAGTTTTAGTTGTTAGTTAATAGATGTTATTTGATAAGCATACACGAAACGTTCTGTATTGTCAGGTAGTAGTATATCAAAACATTGTTTCCCTTTGTGTACACCTATTTTGGTTACCGCACCCGTTAATATAGTGCCGTGTATGTCTGCAGTTATAATGTCACCTATTATAACGTCATTTACATTTATACCGTGTTCATTGTTCATTGTTATTCGTTTTAGTTGTTAGTTAATCCGGTGTGTTATCCTCCCGTCTCAATTGCAATATTAGTCATAATAGTTTTATTAGTGAATACTTATATTTTATCGGGTGTATAGATAAAAGCTATTTAAATGCCCGTATGCGTGACGGTAATTGTGTGGTATGAACATACCCCGTAGTAGGACCTGTTATAAATAGAAACTATCGGGTGTATAGATCACCGCTATTATAGCCCAGGTCTATACAGCAAATAAGTTTTAGCTATTCAGCAGGTAGCATTTTAGACCACTCACAATCCACGGGTAATTTTATCGTCAAAAAAATTTTACACCAAAAATTTACTTATAATACAATACACCTACACACAAACGGGGAATACCAACTACGGCAGCCATACCAACCGCAAAACTCCCCCCATACCACGCACACCCCGGCAAAAAAAATATGCGGGAAAAATTTTTACACCAAAAAATTAACTGACTTAATTTTCGGGGATGCCTATAACGGGTATAAGAAATATCTATGGTAATTATCGGCGGGAGTATTTACTTTTGTATAAAATGGAATGGTATGCACTACGCTACACACGAACCTGCAATAATACGGGTACTTGATAATACACCGGATAAACGGCACTACAATTTACCTGACGGGGACATAGAGACACGGATACAGAACCGTAACCGCTATGATCATTCACGGATAGTTTATGTGCGTAATCCGTTATTCATACCAGGTAGTTTCGAGCAACCCGCATTGGTCGCATTGCTTGACGGTGAGTATGAAGTTGTTAAATGGGCTAAAAAATAACTGATATGAAAATACTGATAATCGGGCACGCCGGACACGGCAAAGACACCGCGGCAGAAGTTTTGATGAATAACGGATTTACAGCTACGAGCTCATCCATATACGCGCTTCATAAGTTCGTATACCCATTGCTTAAGGTTAGGTATGGGTATAAGGACACCGCTGAGTGCTTTAAAGACCGGGTGAATCACCGCCGGGAGTGGTTTGACTTAATAGCGGCTTATTCAAAGGATGATCCGTCCCGACTTACCCGCGAGATACTGGAATCAAACGACATCTACATAGGTATGCGGAACATGGAGGAGTTCACCGCGTCTGAGAAGCTGTTTGACCTGATCGTAGCAATAGATGCTTCTGAACGGTTGCCCTTGGAGGACCCATCATCTTTCAACATCCCGCTTAACGTGGCTGATATAATCATCTACAACAACGGGGACGCGGATGACCTGAAATGGAATATGAACAAGTTAGTTGGGATACTCAGCAGCGTAGAGGATCAGATAGAGGTTGATGTGGCTTTGGGAGGTTCGGGTAATACTTACGAGTTTATTCAGAATATGCTGAGAGTACATTATCCCGCATCCTACGAGAATAAGATGAAGTACCTGGCAGATAAGGCTAACAAGTTACCGGGTGCGGCTACTGAACGCGGGGAAAAGGTAGTTATTGACAGAACACCTATTGAGGAGTACCTACACGACACGTCCGTTAAACTCGAAAAGGCTTTTAATGCATTACCGGGTGTTACTGGGGATGAGCTTTCTAAGGGTTCTGATGGTACGGTGTATCGGGACGTGTCGGGTGACCAGGTCGTTAATCCGTTTGTGGGTAATATAGCCGCAGTAGCACCACCAATGCATCGGGCAGGTCAGCCTAAGCAGCCACAAACGACACCGCGGGAGTATGCTGAGGTATTATGCGAAGTAATGCAGGCCATAACGCCAGATGCCGGGTTATCTGCCCGTATCATGGCATCCGCGTTAACCCTGGTACGTAATTATCCTGAATTAACTATAACTGACGCTATTCACCGCGCGGTGAAGGAGTGGAAAAAATAAGACACCTACTATGGACATATGTATTGACTTTGACGGTACTTGCGTAACACACGCTTACCCATCGGTGGGTAAAGATATAGGTGCGCAGTCGGTATTGTTAGAACTTGTAGCTAACGGGCATAACCTTATACTATTCACCATGCGGTCTGACGGGCGTATGGATGGCACAACCCCATTAACTGATGCGCTGGATTGGTTCAGACGTAATGATATACCGTTATATGGTATTCAGAGTAACCCGACACAGCATACGTGGACACAATCCCCCAAAGCCTACGGGCACATTTATATAGACGATGCCGCACTGGGGTGCCCACTTATGCGTGATAAATCAGCTTCTCCACGACCTTTTGTGGACTGGGTACGGGTACGGGAGATACTGGTACAGGCAATGGTTATAAAGTAGTATATTTGTACCCTGACAATTTAAAATACAACGATCATGAGTACAGCATATTTACTGCCATCAACGGGTATGGCAACGGTTTTGGAGGATGTGGATGGCGTACCGTTCAATGACACGGCTAAGTCACTGGTAGATGACCCTACATCGGGTTTCAGGCAGGAGACAACGGATCAGAATAATCCATGCATAGCCTCAGACGGGGAGGAGGTAACCATCACCGTATTAGGGTTACCACTTACCACCGTCCAGTTTACACCCCCAAGTACGCCCATAGAACCATAATGAAGTACGTACTGTTATATACCCCGTGGGTGACGGTGTGGGCAACATCTTCATGGTATTACACTGCGAAATCGGTGTGCCTGAATTATGTTGCCTCATCGGGCATAACGGATACTGAGGCTGCCGTTTACATGTCTGAGCAGCTTGCATTACCGCTTCAAACGTCCAGGTTGGCTATATACCTGTCCGTGTTTATATTTGCCTTGCTGGCATACGCCGTAAAGGAACGACCATTACCATACAGGATACAACTGCAGCACATGCTGTTCATTATAGGAGCTAAGGTTATGGAGCACGTAGGCGCAACACTCACCGTATTGGGCTGTGCTTCAAATCTTTCTCCATATACATACGATTCTGCTTCTTATTTATTAGCTTTACTGTACATTATTGTAACCCCTATCCGCATTATTTACTTAGGACGTAAACTGCGATAAATATGTTTCAGGACATAAACTGGTTAAATTTTATGATGTTGGTATTGCCGGTGCTTATGCTGGTGATGGCCATACGGGACGCAAGAACAATAAAAAAACGATACGGTGACCGCAGAACGCACGCCAACGAACATAGACGTAATTAACACCCGCCTGTCGAACATAACGCTCGGCAGGCTTTATACGTACACCGGGGGCGTGGTGGCGGTAATGATGCTTATTTACATTGCATGGTCAGACCTGAACACAACTACCAACAAGATGCGGGAGGACCTAAAAGATGCTGTACGGGAGTTCAAACAGGACGTACAGTTGATGCAGCGGGACATGGACTACCTTAAAGACAAACAGACCCGTTATTACAATGACCTGGAACGCCGGGTAGAGAAATTGGAGAAACTGCACGAGAAATAATTTTGGTAATTGCCGATATTTACTATCTTTGTCCACGAGGGGCTGCCATGCACTTAACTGTGATACCTCTTGGCAGCGAAGCAACGGGTGTTTATAGGACACGGCCTTCCGTTGCTTCATCCCTTAACCTAAAATATAGCCACAGTGAATGTTCTATCTTTATTTGACGGGTGCAGTACCGGGCAGGTAGCTTTACAGAGGGCCGGTATACCTTACAGGTTCTATATGGCATCTGAGATAAATGAAGCGGCTATGCGGGTTACCCGACATAATTTTCCGGCTACTCTAATGTGCGGTGACGTTACTAAATTATCAGCATCTAAACTGCCGGTGATACCCGACCTGGTCATAGGTGGTTCTCCATGTCAGACATTTTCCAATGCGGGTAAACGCACAGGGTTTGATGGTACCAGCGGGTTATTTTGGGAATATGTCAGGGTGCTTAAGGAGGTACGTGCTGTAAACCCCGCAGTTAAGTTTCTATTGGAAAATGTGGTAATGAAAAAGGAATGGGCAGATGCTATAACTATAGCACTCGGTGTATCACCCATAATGATAGATGCTGCATTGGTATCAGCACAATCGCGTAAGCGGTTGTATTGGACAAACATACCGGGCGTTACACAACCCGCGGATCGCGGTATACTTCTTAAGGATATACTGGAACCTGATGTATTTGACTACAATGTACCGGTCAGGGATAAATCAAAGACACTTCGCGTTGGTGATGGTAGCGGGTTAGGGACTAAACAGGAATGGGATTCACCGTTCGTTCACCCTAAGTATTATCACACAGATGCCGCAATTGACTATATGCTCAGACCCGTAGCAGATGGCAGGACACACCTTGACTTCCACCACCACAGTGATTCTGCTGACGATAAAAGTGCTTGCCTTACCGCTAATCTATACAAAGGTGTACCGTACAACGTAGTTGTCATAAGGAAAAACTATGTACAGTTCGATATTTCGGGTAAGGGGCATAATTCACAGCAGGACAGGGCGTATTTCGGGGATAAATCACCCGCACTCACAGTTGAACAAGCTCACCGTACTAAGATACTGGTAGGGGCAGCATCTCGGGGTAGGGAGATAAATGGGAAAATACGGCAGAATATAGAAACCCGTAAAGATGGTAAGGGCAATGCCCTTACCACTGTAGGTAAAGATAGCTTGGTGGCTATGATACAAAACGGGGAATGCGCCATGCGCAGGTATACGCCGACAGAGTGTGAGAGGTTACAGGGTCTGCCTGATGGATATACAGACGTTCCTAACGTATCATTAACACGTAGGTATGAGATGTTGGGTAACGGATGGAATGCTGATGTTATAGCACATATACTATCATTCTTAAAATAATCATATCATGCCAAAGACTAAGATCAAAGGTGTTAAGAAGCCGAAAAGTAAAAAGCCTGTTATTGTAAAAGGGCGGGCTACTATGAAATTTAGTTAAATTCCTATTTTTGTATAAAAGGAATGTATGGCTAAGACAATACATGGCGAACGATTGCCACGACCTATCGGTAAAGGTACAGGCCCTAAGCGCACATTACCGCAGAAGATAGAAGTAGCCCGTAAGATAATAGAGATGTTCAGGACGGGGGTTTATGCACTCGAGTACTGCTGTAACCACTACCGGGTGTCGTTGGCCACCTTTTACCGTTGGGCAGCACCCGCTACCCCGCTTGGGGATTTAATGCTTAAGCAGAAGCCTCTGCCAAAAGGAGCAGTCCCTACCATACAGGAGATGTTCTTAGAAGCCAGGGAGATAGCACTTGGCAACTACCGCCATCAGGTGAAGATGCTTGCCTATGATAAACTTAAGGACAAGATAGAGGGTGAACATTATGAGGAGACAGTATGCGAGTACGCTTTAGATACCAATCTGTATATACTCGATGAGAATAATGTACAGATACCTAACCCGAATTTCGGTAAGCAGATACTGGTAGGTAAAAAGGTAAAAACAGGCCGCAGGGCATCAGATACTACACTCATACGGGATGTTCTGTTTAACCTCGACTCTGAGAATTTCCAAAACGGTAAGGTAGTACAGACAACAAGTAACGTGGAAATAAGTGTACGTAACGTTAATAAAATGACACTGGACGAGATAGCTGCCGAGAAACTGGCAGTACGCCGCCGTTTGGAGAGTTTAGGTGTCAATGTTACTGATGTAGACTACGAGGAGGTTAAATAATGAGTACAGCGGAAAGATTCAGAAAGAAAGCAGAACAGCTACAGCACCAGCGCAATGTAGAGGAGGCAAAGCCTGACATAGAGGCTTACCGTATGTTGGAGGAACGGGAACTGGCATTACTGAAACAAAAGCTATACCAGCACCGCCCGATGGATTGGCTGCGGGAACGCTTCAACGAGGACCCGGCAGACTACCAATGGAGCCTACTACCCGAGTATGCCAAACATAAATGGGACGGTGACCCCGAACCTCTGTACAATGCGTGGATGGATTTAGCGGCAGGCAGATGGGCAGCCATAGAATCAGGTACGGGTACGGGTAAGACTTATGCAGCCGCCCGTATTGCTGTATGGTTCCTTGACTGTTTTCCTGACTCGCTTGTGGTTACAACCGCACCTAAGCAGAAACAGTTGGAAGTGGGGCTATGGAAAGAGGTTAGTACTATATTCAAGAAATTCAAGCGGTTACGCCCGAATGCGGCACTTTATAACCTGCGTTTAGCGGTGGATGATACCGATATAAATAAGTCAGATGATACCGATGATGCGCTAAGTAAGTCCTGGCATATGATAGGTATTGTATCGGGTGTGGGTTCGGACGAGAGTTCTGCGGTTAAGATGCAGGGATTGCATAGGGAACACATGCTTATCATAGTAGAGGAGGCACCGGGTGTGCCTAAAGCGGTACTTACGGCACTAAAGAATACGTGCTCTGACCCGTCTAAGAACTTAATACTTGCCATAGGTAACCCTGATAATATTACGGACTCACTTCACGAGTTCGCAGCACTTCCACAGGTATCATCTTATACTTTATCGGGTAAAGACCACCCTAATGTGGTATGTAAAGACCCATCCCGTATGCCGGGAGCAGTTACACAGAATTTCATAATGAATATGCTGGCTGAGCACGGGGAAAAATCGACCATGTATCAGTCAAGGGTACGGGGTATATCACCGTCACAGGCTGCCGACAGTCTTATTAAGTACGAATGGCTGGAAAAGTGTGTAGACAACGGGCTTAAGTATGACGGTACTTATCATGCGGTCGGTGTAGATGCGGCTAATTCTAAAGACGGAGACAAGGCAGCACTCGCCTGGGGACGTGGTAATATACTGCATGAGGTACAGGAATTTTATTGCGACAATGCTAACCATCTTGCCTATAACCTGCTGTACGATTCGGGTAAGCTGGCAGAATTGGGGTATGCCGATTACGAGACGCGTAAACTCACAGATTACGAGGTAATGAACGGGTTTGTGGGCGTGGATACGGTAGGTTTGGGGTGGGGTACATATAACGTATTGCTGGATGAGGGAGTAGAACCCGTAGCATTACACGGTGGCCAGTGGGCAGATTGCATACCCGAGGAGGATTATTACGATGAGTCAGAGGGTAAAGAAAAGCAGCGTCAGTCTGTCAGGTTTCAGGGACTTCGGTCACAGATGTATTGGGAGCTCAGGGAGGACCTGCGCCAAGGCAAGATAAGATTCGACCTGCAGGATAAGGACGCGTTACGCGAAATATTCATAGAACTCATCAGCATACGGGTAGCTTTTAAAGGTAATTACATAGTAGTTGAGGCTAAGGAGGATATAAAAAAACGCTTGGGTAACAAGTCCCCGAACAGGGCAGATGCTATTGTGTACTGGAATTGGGTACGTAAAGGTTACAGAATGGTATTTGGTGGATTTCCTGTTATGGGGATAGGAACGTAGATTTGTGTAACTTCGCCAAATAATTAAGTCACTTAATATGAATATTCTCGGGTTCTCTATAACGCGGTCCAAAAACATTGATGCTGACCTGGCTATCTTTCAGAAAGCTATGGTAGAACACATGGAGTCAGGTTCACTGGTAAAAGGCCGGTCATCTGAGAATACTACGGTTGATTTTATGTCATCGCTGCTCAACGAGAGTCAGGCCATGAAACCCGAATTTAACATAGAAGTCTTACGCATATGCAATTACCTGGCCAAGCATAACAGTGATATTTCTTATGCGGTTGACAACATTGTGCAGTTAGGTAATACCCCCGAGAACATAACATTTGATGACGGGGTTTCAGCCGATCAGGCAAAGGAGATGATAAAGTACCTGAACGTGTATGAGAAGTCTATATACGCGGGGGGTATGAACAGCCTTAAGAACGACCTGTTTGCTCAGCTTGCCATCACGGGCGCGGTGTCACTGGAAGCTATACCAAAGCGTGACATGTCGGGGCTGGATAAGGTAGTACTCGTTGATCCTTACCACATAAGATTTATTTATAACGATAGTACTTACTCATACGACCCGTATCAGAAATTACCTGATAAACTCGGGTATAAGGATGACCTGCACAAGCTGAACACTGACCAGTATAAGTACTACGCACTCCGCAGGATGTCAGATAGCCCCTACGCCATACCACCGTTCATGGCTGCATTTGAGGGACTGGAACTGGAAAAGGACATGCTTAAGAATATGCGCAACATCATCAGGAAGTTGGGCATATTCGGGTTTTTATCTGTAATGCTCACACCCCCGCGCAGGAAGCAGAACGAGACTGATGCACAATTTACGGCAAGGTGTACGCAGTATTTGGAGAATATAAGACCCGAGGTAGAAAAGGGTTATGCAGGTGGTATGGCTATGGGGTTTGAGGGGCAGACAAAGTACAACATAGAAGCGTCTACTACCAATGTTTCCGGGGCAAGTGATGTAATGGA
>JACJXQ010000011.1 GCA_020636495.1 Chitinophagales bacterium
TTTCAGCTGATTTGTCTTTAGGTACTGTAATATATCTGTTCATTTTGCAGAGTGGTACTCACGCACATTATTTGATCCGTAAAAAATAATAATCCATCATTGCTGCCTGTCTTGTGTCAGGATTGAGAAAAGCTGGTTTTAATTCGCTGATACGGAAACACTTACCGGTAGTAACAGTGTCATAATCCAATCCTTTCTCAGTCAGCTTTGCCAGTCCCGAATTCTGTGTTATTACGTACTTGCCGGGCTCTATAGCAAAGCTGTCTCGTGAGATGACACCCTGTGCATAGAAATGGAAAGAATTGAGCGGATCGACCATTTTATACTGAATGATGTCATCTGTAGCTACCTTCTTTTCTTTGATGCAGGCCGCCATCTGGTTGCCCAACTGGTAGTTCATCAAGGTATGATAAAAATGATTGGTCATAAAGAAATTGCTGAGCATAATAGCAGCGACACTCAGCCAGAACATTTTAGGCTGAATTGTTTTTTTGAAGGCTATGAATACCAGCACCGCCACTGCAATTATCCATAATATGAGCCATAAAGTGCTACCGGGAAAAACATAGGCAACCAACAATAGTACTACTCCAAGCAATAAAAAGGAGATACCCCACTGTACCGGCTTGAATATGGCGTGTAGCTGGCCGTACCTATCGCCTTCAAAAAAGTCTTTCAGCAATACCGCAACCATAATAGCCGCCAGCGGAAAGGCCACGAAAATATAGTGTGGCAGCTGGTAGTGCGAAGAGCCAAGCGCCAGGTATGATAGAATAAAACCACCTGTAGTCATCCATTCCTGCCCGGGTTGCAGGCGGAATTTCTGTTTTACAAGTTCTACAATACGGATAATTAATGCCGGTATGAATAATAGTACCCATGGCAGGAAAGACCAGAGCATATTCACGAACAGGAAATCAATTCCTGCACCGTTGTTCCATGGGCTTTCGCCGGTTATCCTGCCGAAGCTTTGCGACCAGTAGAAAAAACGTAATCCTGAAACACCTGTCAGTCCGTTGACTATTTTGTTGGGTTGAGCATCAAACTGTTGATACAGGCCAATGCTCATCGGGATAAGCAGTAATGCCATCACAAGAATGCCCAATAAATATTGCCACCTGAAGAATTTACTCCATTGACGATGTAATGCCCAGTCTGTTGCAAAGCAAAATACAGGCACCATCAAGGCTACCGGCCCTTTGCTCATCATACCGAATGCAACAGCGCCGAAACCCAATAAGAGATGATATAGCTTGCCGTGCACATCCCATTCTTTTATCAGCCATATAGCGATCACAACCCAGCTCGTCAGCATGGTATCCGTACGAATGTCATTGGTCATCAGGAACATACCCTGGCATGTACCAAATACCAGTGCTGCCATGCGTCCTGTAGCCTCGTCATATAGTAATCTTGCCAGCCTGTAAGTAGCATATATGGCAAATAGTGCGAATAATATGGATGGTAGTTTAAAACCAAAATTCCCCACGCCGAATATCTTCATACTCAAGGCACTTGCCCAGAACAGGAAAGGTGGCTTGTCCAGGTAATCGATACCCCGGTCGAACAACTGCAGGTAATTGCCGCTCTCCATCATCTCGCGGCTGATCTCCGCATATTGCGAGGCATCAATATCCATTACTCCCACACGTACGGCAGATATATGTAATATAGCAAGTAGTATAAAGACCCAGATCGGAATTTTCGGCATAGCTGAATTTTCTAATCGCAAAAATAGTTGCAATTTTAAGGAATGTTGCATTTAAAGTATTATCCCTACGATCTGGCATTCAAATACCCGTTTACAACATATAAGGGGACAAAGACTGCGCAACCAATGCTGGTAGTGTCTTTGGGCACGGGCAGGCTGATGGGATTCGGTGAAGTAGGCGCTATAAGTTATTACAATGTTACGGTTGAAGGGATGATAGCGCAACTGGAAGCTAAAAAACATGTAATAGAACGTTACGCACTCACCAATCCTGAGCGTTTCTGGCATTTCCTGCACCACTTATTGCCGGGGCAGAATTTTCTTGTAGCGGCATTGGATATCGCTGCATGGGACCTGTATGCAAAAATGCGTGGCAAGCCTGTATATGAGTTGCTTGGCCTGAAATGGGAGCATACGCCAATTACGGATTATACAATTGGTATGGATAGTGTTGATGAAATGCTGGCTAAATTAAAAGCTAATCCATGGCCGCTGTACAAAGTAAAAGTTGGCAGGCCTGATGATATAGACCTGGTACGTGCTATACGGAACAATACAGATGCGGGGATAAGGGTAGATGCTAATGAAGGCTGGAGTTTTGAAGAAGCGAAACACCTTGTGCCGGAATTGAAAAAGCTGGGTGTGAGCATGATAGAGCAGCCGCTGCATCGTGATGAAGTAGAAGCACAAAAAGAACTGAAAAGTATATCGGGCATACCGCTTTTTGCAGATGAAAGTTGCCAGACGGAACCGGATATCAAAAAATGTACAGAGGGTTTTCATGGAGTGAACATCAAACTCGCCAAGTGTGGGGGTATCACACCTGCCGTGCGGATGATAGAGGAAGCGAAAAAGCTGGGGTTGAAGACGATGATAGGTGCTATGTGTGAGGCTACTATCGGCTCTGCAGCTATTGCCAGCCTGATGCCGATGCTGGACGAAGTGGATGCAGATGGGCCGCTTTTATTAAAAGAAGATGTAGCTACAGGCTTAACATACGACAATGGTGTTATCAGCCCGAGTGGTAAGCCGGGTTTGGGTATTAGCTTCAGGGGCGCAAAGTTTGAAAAATAATTCAGCGTCGTATTTCTATTTTTGTTGCAGATGCAGGTACAGGAAAATATTTCATTACAACCATATAATACATTTGGCATAGCGGCCAATGCAGCCCGTTTTGTGACATTGACCGATAGGGCACAACTGGAAGAAATAACCGGAGATGATACCCTGCCTGCTGAGAAGCATATTATTGGCGGTGGTAGTAATATCTTGCTGACAGGTGACGTGCAGGGGCTGACCATACATAATCAACTAAAGGGTATAGAGGTACTTAAAGAAGATGATGACCATATATGGGTAAAGGTTGGCTCGGGCGAGGTATGGCACGAGTGGGTGATGTATGCCATAAAGAATAATTGGGCGGGTATAGAGAACCTTGCATTGATACCGGGGACAGTAGGGGCAGCACCTATGCAGAATATCGGTGCTTATGGAGTGGAGGTGAAAGATGCGATAGACGAAGTGACAACATGGTTGTGGGATGAGAAAAAATACATCACATACAAAAATGAACAATGCAGGTTTGGTTACAGGGATAGCATTTTCAAGCACGAACTGAAAGGTAAAGCGTTTATTATAGATGTCACGTTCAGGCTGAATAAACGTCCCGTATTTCATACGAGTTATGGTGCTATACAGCAAGAGCTGGATAGAACATGTATTACAGACCTATCCATCAAGGCCATTGCAGATGCAGTGATAACTATACGTAGCAGCAAATTACCTGATCCGAAACAAATAGGTAATGCAGGTAGCTTTTTTAAAAATCCTACTATACCAACAACCCAATATGATGAACTAAAAAAACAATATGCAGAAATACCTTCGTATCCAGTGGATGAAGGGTTTGTAAAAGTACCGGCAGGGTGGCTGATAGAGCAGTGCGGTTATAAAGGTTATAAAACAGGCCATACGGGCGTGCATGATAAACAGGCGCTGGTGTTGGTGAATCACGGTGGTGCCAATGGTAGAGAGGTTTGGGCATTGTCAGAAACTATCTTGCAGGCTGTTCAGCAGAAATATGGTATTGTACTGGAGCGTGAAGTGCAGGTCTGGTAACTAAGCCTCATTGCCATTGGCAATGGGGACAGTAATATAAAAAGTAGTGCCTTTACCGGGTACAGTTTCAAAACGGATAGTCCCTTTCCAGAATTCAATGATCTTTTTAGTCATGGCAAGGCCAAGTCCTGTACCCGATGATTTTGTGGTAAAATATGGCTGAAATATTCTGCCTACAGCATCCGGCTCAATGCCTGTTCCATTGTCGGAAAAGGCTATCAATGCATCATCTCCTTCTTCTGTAATAGAAACCACCACCTTACCTTCCCTGTCTTCAGGTATAGCCTGCACTGCAT
Source organism: Chitinophagales bacterium (assembly GCA_020636495.1). Taxonomy (NCBI): domain Bacteria; kingdom Pseudomonadati; phylum Bacteroidota; class Chitinophagia; order Chitinophagales; species Chitinophagales bacterium. The sequence goes on from JACJXQ010000011.1 coordinate 4,126, forward strand.
TTTCCAACAGGTTGTTGCATACACGTAACAGTTGACTTTTATCCGTATATACATCCAACCTGCGGTTATACCTCTTGAACGTAACGGTAACTTCACTTTGATTTTTATACAGGTCTACTGTTTTCTGCAGCAGTTCGTTCAGATCAAATTTTTCAGGGCGTGCTTCTGGCATCTTGGCAAAATCTGAAAACTCTGATGCTATATAAGACAGGTTGTTGATCTGCTCGATCAGCGATTCTGAAACCTTTTTCGCCAGCTCATTTACATTAGGGTAGTTGTTAGACAATGCCTGCTGCAGATACTGAATGTTCAGCTTCATAGGAGTTAGCGGGTTCTTTATCTCGTGCGCAACCTGTTGTGCCATTTCTCGCCACGCTCCCTCACGCTCGTTCTGTGCCAGCAGCCTGGCATTCTCTTCCGCTTTCTTTACCATTTTGTTGTACTCATTCACCAGCAGTCCTATTTCATCATCATATGGCCAGCTTACGGGCTCATTCTTACTCAGGCTGAATTTGCTGAAACTCTTGATAACGATACTCAGCGATTTTGTGATCCATCGGGTGATGAAAACAGTAAGTACCCCTGACAGCAGAAAAACAAAGGCATATAAATTGATAAGTCCTACCAGTATGCTCGATATCTGAAAGTTTAGTTCTTTTTCTGATGAGAAGAAAGGAACATTGATATAGCCTAGTGTCTGCCCGTTCTTATTGGTAATAGGTTTGTAGCACGACACATAGGATAATGAACCTATGTGTTCATCCTGTATCAGGAACTGGTGCCCGCGCACGGCCAACTCGTAATAAGCTTCCGGTGGAATGATACGTGCAAACAGGTTTTTGTTATATATATCCTCCTGCGACGTGACACTCAATACACCGCTGGCATGATACAGATTAATATCTATTTTCTGAGCATTGGACAATCCGGTAATAAAATACTTGAAGGTATTGGTAGCCACCAGTTTATTATAATCATCCGGGCTGTCAAGCGACCTTTCATCTTTCAGGAACTGTAGTGTGGCTCTTTCAACCAACTGCATCACCAGTTGTTGTTTCTTCCTGCTGTTTTGTTTGTATTGCAGGGTAAAGAATACGATAGTGATGACACCTATGATAATGAACGACACAAATACAATACCCAGGAACGAGATATGTATCCTCCGTCGCAAAGTAAAGTTGATGAGCTTCTCAGACTTTTCACTCCGTAATATAAACAGTAGATATATCCTGTAGAGGATCGACACCAAAGACAATATCATCTGTATGCCGAACAGGTAAGAGAATAGCGTAATGCTCTCTAACCACAACCTGTGATACCTGATTACAAAAACAGTTTTCCCATTGTCCAGTTCAGTCTGCAGTTCCGAGGAATTGGAATACTCCCTGAATCTATAATGACTAGTAATAGTGTCTGTGTTATATACAGGAAAATTATAGTCACTGGTTTGTGTAAGTAACCTGTTATTTACGTAAACACCATAGGAATAACCTTCTTCGTTTCTATTGCCTTCAGCCGTGCCCGGTTGCAAAAGTTCAGGATAGACGGTCTGACCTGTTGATTCTTTTACGGCCATGTCTATAAATACAAACCCCAGCCTTTCGCCCAACAAGCTGTCGCCGGATGTGATAGGTATTTCGGCAAGGTAATACCTTCCGTCCTGTGCGTCCTCCCTATAATATAGTGTCGATGTAATGGTAGGCTCCGCATTCTTTACCAGTCTTATTAATGTATTATAACTGAGTGTATCATTGTTATAAAGGCTACGGCCCATATCATCATATATGAGCAGCTTGCATTGGTATTTGTTCATGTGTCCGCCTAAATACAAGGCATCGAAACGTTCCTCGAGTTCTTTTCTCTTTGTCCTGCCGGGATAGGCCAGAAATGATTTTAAGACCGGGTCTTCCGAAATATTATCCGCAAGTGCTCTAAAAGCAAATTCTGTAATGTCATCCCTTTGCTGCACAACTTTTTCTGCAAAGTGCAGCCTGGCTTCATGCTCTTTGGTGTAATTAAAATACTGGAGTATGCCTGTGCAGAATGCAAAAATAAAAGCTGACCAGAATATCATTTGCGGTGAGAACAGGTCAGGTGCAGGCATGAGTTTTTTTACATCCAGCAGCATAATGAATACCAACAACCAAACCAGCAAACCGATAGACACATATATACTGGTGACCGTATCGCTGAGCAATATCATCACCATACCAACCATAGCCAGCAGTAGGTATTTCAGCCATTTATTCGCTATCAGTATACTCAATTGCAGGCTGAACAGGTACACCACCATAAACGAAGCCGTGGTGATAATAGCAATGATAAACAGTCCTATTATCGTATAGGTAGAGATGGTATAGAAATGGCTTACATCGAATGAGATCTTTGAGTCTGTGATCAGAGAACTGACAATATTGATGTATGCAAAAGAATATACCAATATCGCAATGACAAACCCGGTTGCAAGCAACCACCTTACAGGAACAGCTATACGGAGTTCTGCCAGGAAATCATGTTTTGCATGCCGAACAACGAACAGTACCAGCCACAAAAACAATACGGCATTCACCAACAATTGCCCCAACGAATTCAATAATATACTTGCTGCATATAGTTGTGGCCTGAATATGGGAAGCTCCTCAAGGTTGAAAGGTAACCCATAATGATAGGTAAGCACACGGAAAGTGAGAATGATTCCTCCCAATAAAAAGAATCCCGACCAGAAAGACCGTTTACGGGTATAGTAGGTAGTAATGAGTTGTAGCCAAAAAACAGTGAATAGTAAAGCCCCCAGTAACAAGCTTGCTATGACAGCACCGGGTATCCATTGCGGCAGGTTCTGTGTTTTGAAGGTTACATGAAAAACAGTTTCACCGTCTATTTCTTTTACCGGGTAACTATCAGCATTAGCACGGGATGATACGGTTGAACTTACAGGAATATAATCAGCAGCTTCAAAGGAGGAATGCAGGTAGCTGTTCTCAAAAGGGTAAGTGGTGACGATCGGGTAGAGTACAACTATCTTTTCATTCCCTTTATTGCTATCCGGCTCCAGGCAGCTTTTCACAAACTTGCCCCTGTCGTTAAAGTACAATTCTGTTTTGCCCCTTGGAGACGGTGGCTCGCAATCCGCCAGCACTTTATTATTGTTCCAGAATATGATGGTGTCGTTGCGATAAGCATACAGTCCAAACTGTTGCCGGGTGAGATAGGTAATGTCTGCGCTGTTCAGTGAACCTGAGAATATCCTTTTTACCAGTTCCGTATTGCCCGACACCTGCCCGAAAGCAGCCTGCTTCCTGTGCAGGTCCTGCTCAATGGTATGGGCCATATTCTCTGGCAATACGCACAGGCTCTTCTGGTAATAACGGGCTATCACCAGCCCCCACATCAGCAGTGCCAGTATCAGCCAGCCTTTATATGGATATTTTTTGAACACTTATTGTCTATTCCATTTCTTTAGCCTTGTTCCATAAAGCGTCCATCTCTTCAAGGGTCATCTCCTGCAAAGCCTTATTTTGCTCAGCGGCCATTTTTTCAATGTGTTGAAAACGGCGTATGAATTTTTTGTTGGTTCTCTCTAATGCAATTTCCGGGTCTACTTTTACAAAGCGGGCATAGTTGACCAGTGCGAACATTACATCACCAAACTCATCTTCGATCTTTTCATGCTCGCCAGTGCCTACCGCTTCATACAGTTCCTGCATTTCTTCCTCTACCTTCTCGCGCACCTGTTCTGTCGTATCCCATTCAAAACCTACCTGTTTGGTCTTTCCCTGCAAGCGAACAGCTTTTACTACTGCCGGCAACGATTTAGGTACGCCACTTAATATAGATTTCTTCCCCTCTTTCAGTTTCAGTTGCTCCCAGTTCTGCTCCACCTGTTGTTCATTCTCTACCAGCACACTGCTGTATATATGCGGGTGACGGGCCACCAGCTTATTACACACCCCCTCTATCACGTCATCCAGGGTAAACAGGTTCTTTTCAGCACCTATCTTACTGTAAAATACAATATGCAGCAGTAAATCTCCCAATTCTTCTTTTATGCCCGTCCAGTCGTCATCCAGTATAGCATCCGCCAGCTCATAGGTTTCCTCTATGGTTTGTATCCTGAGAGTTTCAGCTGTTTGCTTTTTGTCCCAGGGACATTGCTCCCTGAGTTCATCCATTATTTTCCTAAGCCTTTCTATCGATTGAGAATATTGCATACGTTTAATTTTCCTGCCATTTATAACCATCTGTTTCTATTCCGGCAAGGTGTAGCGCACGATGCACTACAGTATAAGCTACTTCTTCTACTGTAGCAGGTTTGCTATAAAATGATGGTGTAGCCGGGCATATGATACCGCCTGCTTCTGTAATGGTTGTCATATTGCGCAAGTGCACCAGGCTGTATGGTGTTTCACGTACTATACACACCAGCTTGCGGCGTTCTTTCAGCATCACGTCAGCAGCACGGGTTATCAGGTCGTTGCTGATGCCTGCGGCTATACGTCCGGCAGTACCCATACTGCAAGGACAGATGATAAGAGCGCTGTAAGAAGAGCTACCGGAAGCAAATGGCGCCATAAAGTCGTTCTTACTCCATATTTTATAAGGGTAATGCTTATAGTCCTCATTGCCCAACTCATGTTCCCATACCGTGTATGCATTGTCCGTCCAGATCAGGCTCACCTCATCTATCTTATCCTTCAGTTTTAACAGCGTATCCAATAAAACCTTCGCATATATAGCTCCACTGGCTCCTGTCATTGCTACAGCTATCTTCATATATCTAAATTATTCTAATTATCACAAGACTTTAACAAAGCTACATGGAAATAATCGTAAATTCGTAAGCATGAAACGATTGAATATGAGACACATAATATTGATGCTGGTAGCTATAACTGTGATGACTACGCACGTCTTTGCAGGTGGCAACGAAAAGGGCGGCATCAACTGGATGACATGGGATGAAGTGCAGGTGGCCATGAAGAAAGAACCTCGCAAAGTATGGGTGGACGTATATACCGATTGGTGCGGCTGGTGTAAAGTGATGGACAAAAAAACCTTCAGTAATCCCGAGGTGATAAAATATATGAACAAACACTTTTATGCAGTGAAGTTCAATGCTGAAGCACCCCAGGACATCATGTTCCAGGGAACTCAATACGGCATGGAAGGCAATGTAAATAAACTGGCCAGCAAGTTATTGAATGATAATATGTCTTATCCGACGATGGTGATCATGGAGGAGAATTTTGCCAATCCGCAACCCGTGCCGGGATATATGCCGGTTTCCAACATAGAAATGATCATGAAATACCTTGGTGAAGGAATCTACAAAACACAGAAGTTTGAAGACTATACAAAAGCCTTCAAACCTGAATGGGAGAAGCCTGAAGCGCAACAAGGATAATATTATGAGGCTTCAATGATATGCCTCATATCCGTTTTATAGAATTTACAGATACTCGTCAGCCCGCATTCTTTACACTTAGGATTGCGGGCTGTACACGTATAGCGCCCGTGCAATATCAGCCAGTGATGCGCTTTGTGTATCAGTTCCTTTGGTATGTTGGCCACTAATTGCTTTTCTGCCTGCAGCACATTCTTTGCATTGGTGGTCAGTCCTATGCGTGCCGATACACGAAATACATGTGTATCAACAGCCATATTGGGTTGATGGAAAATTACTGAAGTGATGACATTAGCCGTTTTGCGGCCTACACCGGGGAGTTTCACCAGTTCATCCACCGTGTCAGGTACCTCGCCGCCAAAATCCTCTACCAGCATCTTGCCCATGCCTATCAGGTGTTTGGTTTTATTGTTGGCAAAGGTTACACTGCGTATGTAGGGTTCCACATCTTCAAATTCCGCCTTGGCCAGCAGGTTGGGTGTTGGGAATGCTTTGAACAGTGCGGGCGTAACAATATTCACGCGTTTGTCTGTGCACTGTGCCGATAGTATTACGGCCACCAGCAGTTGATAAGGGTTTTCATACTCCAGTTCTGTTTCTGCCACAGGCATATGTTCTTTGAACCAATTGATAACAAACTCGTACCGCTCTTTTTTAGTCATAGAAAAACCCGTTATTTCTGCTACAAAATAACGGGTTCAATATTAAAAACACTACCTCTTATTCATTTGTTTTGTCCGGTACGAAATCAAGTACGGCGGAGTTCATGCAAAAACGTTTACCTGTTGGCGGTGGCCCGTCGTCGAACACGTGGCCCAAGTGAGAGCCGCAACGGCCGCATGTCACCTCGGTACGTACCATGCCGTGGCTGGCATCCCTCGTGTACACTACGCTGTTATCGCGTATGGTCTCAAAGAAACTGGGCCAGCCGCAGGTACTGGCAAATTTCGCATCAGAGCGGAACAGGTGGTTGCCGCACACTGCGCAGTAATATTCACCCTTGGTGTCCGTTTTATAGTATTTGCCTGTAAAAGCCCATTCGGTTCCTTTCTCGCGGGCTATCTCGTACACCTCTTTGGGTAATATCTTTTTCCATTCCGCATCGCTTACATCCAGTTTGTTGGTGTCTGTGCGCGAGTAGTACGGATTGTTGCTGTGTGTATTGTCCATAGTTGTCTCCTTTTTGTTTTGAGCACTGGTACATTGCGCAAAAAATATGCTGCAACATAACATGATAAATATACTTGAATAGCGCATAACATCTGTTTTAAAAGTGGTTAATGATATATACGTGCTATAGACGCAGAAAGTTCAGAAACTTTGTTAAAGCTTTGTAAAGTTCGGAAAAATGATGCTCATCACCTTTATTCCTATTAATAGACTATACTTTTGCTGTCATGAATATCCAATATATCCCGGCCGAAGAGGCTGTTAAGATAGTGTCAAGTGGAGACCGTGTATTCATCCATGGAAGCGCCGCCACTCCTCTGCACCTGCTGAATACCCTGCTGAAAAGAGCGGGTGAGATCAATAAAGTAGAGTTAGTGGCCATCAGCACCTTTGGCCACATAGACTGGGATACACCTGCCGTAAAAGAAAGTTTTTACCTGAATTCATTATTCGTTTCCGCCAACGTGAGGGAATGGGTAAACAGCCCCTATGGTGATTATGTACCGGTTTTTCTTAGTGAGATACCTACGCTCTTTAAAGATGGTATACTGCCAATAGATGTAGCCATCGTACAGGTTTCGCCGCCCGACAAACATGGCTATTGTACCCTGGGCACCTCAATAGATGCGGCATGGACGGCTGTAAGGACAGCTAAGAAACTCATAGCACAGGTAAACCCGCTGATGCCGCGCACGCATGGCGATACGCATGTACACTATACGAAGTTTGATGCCATGGTATGGGATGAATCGCCACTGCCCGAGGTAGACTACGGCCAAAAGGTGGACGATATAGCCGTACAGATAGGTAAGAATGTAGCGGAGCTGATAGAGGACGGTTCGACCCTGCAAATGGGCATAGGCTCTATACCGGATGCAGTATTAAGTTCGTTGTGCAACCATAAAGGCCTCGGCATACATACTGAGATGTTCTCAGACGGTGTAATACCATTGGTAAAAAGCGGGGTTATTACCAATGAGCATAAGAAGATACGCCCGGGCAAAATAGTGAGCACTTTTGCTGTAGGTACAAAGAAGCTGTACGACTTTATAGACGATAATCCCAATATTACTTTTATGGATGTAGCCTATGTAAATGATACAGCCATTATCCGTAAGAACCCGAAAGTAGTAGCCATAAACAGCGCACTGGAGATAGACCTTACGGGGCAGATATGTGCCGACTCACTGGGCACTTACCAATTTTCGGGCATAGGCGGGCAAATGGATTTTATGCGTGGGGCTTCGCTCTCTCCCGGTGGTAAGCCAATCATCGCATTGCCTTCTGTTACAAGTAAAGGGGTATCAAGAATTACACCTATGCTGAAACAGGGTGCGGGTGTTGTGACCACACGTGGGCATGTGCACTATGTAGTAACAGAATATGGTGTGGTGAACCTGTATGGTAAGAATATGGAACAGCGTGCTAAACTACTCATCAGCATCGCCCACCCCGACCATAGAGAAGACCTGGAAAGAGCATTGTATAGCAGGTTTGAGAGAGGGTAGAGAACTATCAATAATTAATATTTTGGGTATTATTGTTGGCATATTCACATATTAGTAAGTCATCTTTCATTTTAAAGAGAATCAGTACAATTAGCTTTAAAAGAATATAATACTCTGTCTTATGTTTTTCTTCGGAGCTTGTATTTGTACCATGTAGATACTTATTTCTGAGATCTAATCCGTTTGTAAATTCTCTTTTATTTAGATGATAATTGAAATACATTATTTCTTGTTTCGATAAAAGTTTACTTTCAGATATTAGTAAACTTGAGTTAAGCATTTCATCAATAGAATTTCGTACTACTAAAGGATAATGCTAATAGCTTTTAATACTCCATTAATTTGATTGACTATAAATAAGAGTGTTGTTAGTCTTTACAAAATCATCGAACTAAATACAGAGATATTTTTTTATCAACAAAATACTTTATTCCATCTTCTGATAATCCTAAAAAATCTCAAACGTACATTCTCATTTGTCATCACAAGTCATAAGCAATAATTTTCAAATGGCTCAATATATATAAATACTTTGATCTGAAAAAAGTTACCTCAGAATACCAATCCTCAGGACTATTTGCAGGGAACATACTTTTACACTCAACCAAGCTGTTTATTTGCCAGTACCATAAAGCCTGGAGCAAACTCCAAAAAGTCTAAAGTCAATTTCTTCCCATCCTGTACGTGTATAGCTGATATCAAGTGGAGCAAAATCGAACTCAGGACATTATCCGTATTTTTCTAAACTCAGATCTGATTTCAACGAAACGTAGATTTTTGAAAAAATAAATCTAAATATTCAAGAACTTAGCAATAAACGACCCAATAACATTTCTATTGAATCTTGTTCCTGAGTTGATGGTAATCTAATAAGGCAATTTACTAATATAGTATAGAATGTCTTTCGATAAAATTTTCGCCCATGGAATATTCATATTTTTCGACTCATGAATATTGTTTCCATTACATCTAACTTACTTTCTTTACTTACTGTGTTAATCAACCCTCATTATCTGTGTAACGAAATAGCCTCTCAAATAGAGAGAGAAAAGTTGAGAATGTATTATGTTGATCCAATTTTTTACTGTAAGAAACTTCTAAATTCCATCTTACTGAATATTTGACTGTCTAAGTCGTCTTCACTCAAGGTAATATATAGAACACCTACCTTCCAAGAGGCAAAACATTTGCAGTAGTGAACTTCCCTCTAATGCTTTCTCTCTTTGCTTTTAATTTTGTCCTAGTTGATATATTTTAACTATTAGAATTAGAGCAAACAATTAGACTAATGAAATTTAAGTTTGCATCATCATCAATATATTTTGATATTATTTCTTCTCTATCAGATAGACTTCTAATGATTTTGGGAAGTAAGATCGGAAAATCATGTTTGTGATTCATTCAAAGTTTGATAACAGCACTTGCAGACTCTTTCAGTTAATTAAAAGGATTTTAATCTCCGCTGAAAATGAGTTACAAGAATCTTATGCTTTAAAATGTAGTCAACATGAAAAGGTTCATTTTGAGAACTGATGAAATGTTTGGTCAATTTGTTTATATACAGAAGGTTGTTACTTAGACAATTCCGTAGAAATCTTTTTTATAACCATATTCATATAGATTTCAGTTCATTGATTGTTTGATTACTTATAGTCAAGAAATATTTTCTAGTAATCAACCATAACTGATTGACTGCTTTTTTGAAATGATCCTTTGTAGAATCATCCCAAGTTGGAATGTATATTTCATTGTCAAAGTATTTCTTTATGTTGTAGAACTCTAAGATGTCATTGATTTCAAAATCTTGATTGAAATTAACATTATCTAAAAGACTCTCTACTTTTTTAAAATAGTGTACATAAGCACTATCTTCTTTGGAGAAAAAAATTACTCTGTCAAGGTTTGTTCTACTCATGATTCATAAGGTAATTACTAAGCTGTCATTTGAAGTTAGTATTTACCTTATGAATTACAAATAAGTAGTTTTATATGACCACCACCTCATGGAAATTATCCTTGTTCAGATATTTTTGTGCTAGTGCCTGTACCTCATTTGCAGTAATAGATTTGTATATCTGTACGTTACGATTGAAGTGCTCTATGGTCAGCCCGTTGAGGATGAGCATACGCCAGCGCTGTATGATGTGGAAAGGACCATCCAGGTCGCCCAGCAGGTTGCCCAGCAGGTAGTTCTTCACCAGCAGCAGTTCATCATCATCCGCTTTTTCATTACATATCACATCCATCTCGTGGTATATCTCTTTCACAGCCGCTTCTACCACATTCCTGCCTACTTCTGTTTGTATAATCAGGGAGCCACCGTTAAGCATTGGCGTAGTACTACTATATATACCATAGGTATAGCCCTTGTCTTCGCGTATGTTGCTCATCAGCCTGGAGCCGAAATAACCACCGAACAAGGTATTAGCTACTACCATAGGTGCAAAGTCTGGGTGGTGCCTGTTGGGGAACAAGCTACCTATACGTATCGCACCCTGTACACCATTTTCATCATTCATGATATGATGCCTGCGCTCTGCAATAGTTTCGGCAGTAAAGGTAGGTACTTCCAATGCTGTTGGGTTCACAGCTATTTTACCAAACACTTCGTTGATACATTTTGTGTCCTGCTCACTTACCTTACCCGCCATGAATATTTTTACTCCTGACAGGTCGTAGCTTTTTTTGTGAAACGTTTGCAGGTCTTCGCGCGTCAGTGTCTCGATCACTGCACGTTTGGTATAACGTCCGTAGGGGTGATGTTCACCAAACAGTAGTGCGTCTATCTGTTGGTTGGCTACAAAATCACATTCACGCAGGCTCACCAGCAACCTTTGTATTGTATTCTGCTTATAGATGTCCAGCTCTTCCTGGGGAAAGATACTTTCCGTCAGCAGTTCGAATATTACCGGCAGCAATTGGGGCAGGTGTTTGGTCATACAGAACAGCGACACGGTAGCATTATCATTGCCCGGCTTAACCCTGACTGAAGCGCCATAGAACTCCAATGCCTCGTTTATCTCCTTAGCATTGCGCTTTGAGGTGCCGTTCTTCAACAGTCCGGCTACAGCTTGTGCAACACCTTCTTTTTGCTCATACCACAGCCCCGCCGGGAAAACCCAATCCACTTCCACCACTTCCTGCACACCGGCATTGAGCCAGTAGAGTGGTAGTCCGTTATCCAGCGTTTGTGTATTTACCGGTGGCAATACATAATCAAACTCTATCGCATCGTGTATTTTGGGTGCTTGTGTCCTGTCTAATATCATTGTCTGATTTTTTAACTTTTAGTTCGTCAACTCTATTTAGGGATGAATAATGAGCGTAGTTCATCTGCATCGTCCGGGCTCATTTTGCCGCCCAGTATCAGGCGTACTTGCCTGCGGCGCAGTGCGCCGTCATACATCTTTTGCTCATCTTCTGTTTCGGGTACCAGTTTTGGTACTTTACGGGGCCTGCCGTTAGGGTCCAGCGCTACAAAGGTAGCATAGGCCTCGTTGGTCAGGTATTTGTATTGTGCCGACAGGTCTTCTCCCCATACCTTCAGGTATATTTCCATAGAGGTATTGAATGAGCGGGTCACTTTCGCCTCTATGGTCAATACATTGCCCAGCTTTATGGGATTGTTGAACGAAACATTATCTATTGATGCCGTGACTACGGGGCAGTTACAATGCCTCTGTGCCGAAATAGCAGCCGCAATGTCCATCCAGTGCATCAGCTTACCACCCATCAGGTTGCCCAGTGTATTGGTATCGTTGGGCAATACCAATTCTGACATAACATTATACGTGTCTTTAGGATGTTTCTCTTTCATATCAATTTTTTAAACAGTGCAAAGGTAGCCCAAACAGACTACCCTTGCTATTGATTATTTCCATACCGTGTTAAATCGTGCTCCTATGGTCATCCAGCGGCCCGGCATAGGCACGGCTCCCACCTCTTTGTATTGCGCGTCCAGTATATTATTCACATCTGCATACAGGAGGATATTCTTAAAGGTATAACCTATCCTCAGATCCAGCAGGGTATAGTCATTGGCATTGATGCGGTACAGGTACCTGTAAGCGATATTGGCCTGTACATGTTTATACAGCACAGATGTCAGCTTAACGGTCGCCTGGTGTCGAAGCGCTTCGATAGCGTATTTGGATATCTCGCTTGTGGGTGATTCTACCACAGGGCTCAGGTAAGTATAGTTAGCATTCAATTTCACATCATAGTTGCCGGACAGGTGGGCAAGTTTACCCAGGTCGATAACCGACTGCATCGTAATGCCCTGTGTATTGATGGTCTGGAAGTTTTGCGGCTGCCAGGGGTCTGTATTGGTAGCTCTTACCCAGTCGATAAAATCGGTAGACCTGCGGTAGAAGTAAGCAGCTCTTACAAATATGCTTTGTTTGTCATACTGTAATCCACCCTCGCCATAGTTGGCATACTCTGGTTTCAGCTGCGTATTACCTATATTGGCCGGACCTTTATAATACAGGTCGGTATAAGTAGGCAGGCGCTGCCCTGTAGTGGCATTCACAAACAGTTTCCAGTCGCGGGCTATTGTGTAGCCTGCATCTACTCCTGGAAATACTTCCCAGTCGTAGTCGCTGTTCTTATTGGCATACAGGCCCGCACTTGCATTCAACTTATCAGAAAAGTAATGCTTGTACTCGGCATAGATACCTAGGTTGTTACGCTGGCGCTTGCCCAGGTTAGTACTGTTGATGTCCTCGTTACGGTATTCAACACCCGCACCTATGATGCCCTTGTTCAGGCGTATGGTACTTTGAACTTCTCCTGTCAGCACATTGGTTTCGTGTATGTTGTGGTACAGGGCCGGGTTCTGGCGTACGAAAATATAATCATCGTTATTGTACCTGTAGCTTACACGCGGGCTGATAGATACCTTTTTAGAAGGCTTGTATGTGTACTTGATGCTACCTAAAGCAGTCTGCACTTTTTCAGTTGCTTCTGCATCAACAGGGGCTGCGTAATAAGCATTAGCACCAAAGTCGTTATTGATATAACCACCCATAGCTTCAATGCTGTTCTTGTCGTTGATGTTAATACGGTTCTGGTAGTACAGCCTGTAAGCGTTATAGCCTGTATTGTACCTGTAACCATTACCCTCGTCGTGCGAGAGTGATATGATGTGCGACTGCTTTTTGCCGGCTATAGATGCTGATGCCTGTGCGCCCCAGCCCAGGTAAGTTTTACCGGTAGCTGTATCCTGTTTCAGGCTACTACCCGAATAAGCCTGTGCAAACACCTCGTCTTTTACCGGTGACTTGGTAACTATGTTGATAGCGCCAGCCAATGCATAGATACCATAGGTACGGGCCGCAGGGCCACGTACTATCTCAATATGGTCGATAGCTGAAAGTGGTATGGGCAGGTTGAGCATGTGGTGGCCCGTTTGCGGGTCAGACATCTTAACACCGTTTACCAGCACCAGTACCTGGTCGAAGGTACTGCCGTCAATACTCATGTCAGACTGAGTGCCAGCAGGGCCACGTTGACGAAGGTCTACACCCGCTACATAAGACAGCAGTTCGTTGACATTCTTTACAGGGAGTGCCAGTACCTGTCGACTATCCATGATCTCGATGTTCCTGTTGTGTTTACCGTAAGGCTCTGTTATACGGTTCTCTTTGATAAGCACAGAGTCCAATGATGATGACATGGACTGTGCCTGTACATGCTGAATTGATAATGTGGCCAGGCCTAATGCCGCCAGCAGTTGCTTCTTCATGTTATTTGATTTTGGCGGGCAAATATATAGGGCTATACGGCAAACACCTACATAATTAACTAATAATCAATGTGTTGATGTTTGTAACCATGATACTATGGCCTTTATACATTAGGATAAAACAACAAAGGCTCCTTTCGGGAGCCTTTGTAAAGTATGTATTATAAATATGATTATTGTATCTCAAGTTTGTGTCCGCTTACAGAAGTGCCATTTTTTGCTATGTTCATAATATAAGTACCCGGAGCAACAGAACCTTTCAGCGATATTTTAGTTTCCGCTTGCTTCAGTGTACCTGTACTTACTGTTTTTCCGGTAATGTCGGTAATGTTGTATGTCCAGGTTCCATTAACAGCTTCAGGTTGTCTGACCGTAAAGTTACCATTACCCGGATTAGGGAATACCTGGGCCATTGCTGCAGGTGCTATGTCATCTACATTATCAGGATAACGCAGGCGCTGAGGATGAATGTTCACGTCCTTCATGGTTGCAAATGTTGCATCAGTAAATGTGATGTTCACCATTGGCAGCATCTCATTCCAGCGATAGAAACTTTTCTGATAAACAGTATTTGTTTGTCCTTGTGTCAGGCCTACCTGTTGCATCAGCAACGGATCTGCAGGAGCGCCGTTCAGGTACAGGCTATCTTTTACAGAGAGTGTTGTTTTAACCTCCAGTACTGCCTCAGCACCACATGGCTTACCGTCAGACGGGCGTTTGATCCTCATAAAGCCCCAGCCCACAACTTCGTTGGTAGAAGTAGTGATAGACTTACGCTGAGCCGGAGCATTGGTGAGCGGCGGCAATGGCGAAGGGAGTTTGTACGATAAGGTCATGTTCGTACTGCTGTTGGAAGTTGAGTTCCACTTGGTACCTATAGTACAAGGGTAAGGCATCTGCACCTGCGGTGCAGAATATATTACATCCTGCTTCAATACCACCAGGCTATCAGTAGGAGCACCCCCTTGTGCAGCCAGGGAAAATGCCTGGCGGTCGATACGCTCACCTTGTGTTTTGATACCGGTAGCATCAATAGAGAACATCAGGTTGGTCTCGTATGTTACACCTGCAGACTCAACATATGCCAGGTTTGCAAAATTGGCATTGGCAAAATTTGTTGCTGCCGAGAATTTAGCATAGTACTTATAGCTGGCCAATTGCACAGTTGTCAGGTCCCAGGTATAATATTGCCCGTCCGGCACAACGGGTACAGAACTCAATACAGTACCATAAACGGTATCTGTGCCAACAGGATTTTTCGGGCCTGTTGTCTGGTCAAACACCAAAGGGAATGAATACTGCCCGAAGGCGGTAGCTGACAGAGCTAATAAGCAAATAGAAGTAAACAGTAGTTTCATAATTTACAAGTTTGGTTGGTTAGACGTAATATTACGTGTTTTCATCCGGTCTGCCATATTTTTTTCCTACTTACTCAGGTGCATGCTACGCTCTTTGTACAACGTCCTGAACCATGGGTCGCGCAGGTTTTTGATGAAACGTATTGCTTCACCTGTGCTCTTCATTTCAGGACCCAGTTCTTTATTAACTCTGGGGAATTTATTGAAACTGAATACCGGCTCTTTTACTGCGTAACCATCCAGTTTATTTTCCATTTTGAAGTCTTTCAGTTTGTTCTCACCCAACATGATCTTAGTAGCAATGTTCAGGTAAGGCACACCGTATGCTTTGGCTATGAACGGTGTGGTACGGCTGGCACGCGGGTTGGCCTCTATCACATATACCTTACCTTCTTTTATGGCAAACTGTATGTTGATAAGCCCTTTCACATTCAGGCGTAAAGCTATTTTCTTTGCATAGTCCACCATTTCGTCTACTTCCAGTTGGCCCAGGTTGAAGGAAGGCAATACCGCGTGGCTGTCTCCGCTATGAATACCGGCAGGCTCAATGTGCTCCATGATACCCATAATGTGTACATCCTCACCATCGCATATTGCATCTACCTCAGCCTCCTGGCAACGGTCCAGGAAGTGGTCGATCAGTATCTTATTGCCGGGCAGGTGTTTCAGCAGACTGAGTACACCTTTCTCCAGTTCTTCGTCATTAATAACGATTCGCATCCTTTGGCCACCCAGTACATAGGAAGGGCGCACCAGTACGGGATATCCTACTTCCTTGGCTACTTCCATAGCTTCGTCGGTATTATAAGCCGTACCGTATTTAGGATAAGGAATGTTCATTTCTTTCAACAGGTCGCTGAAACGGCCGCGGTCTTCGGCTATATCCATACTGTCGTATGAAGAACCTATTATTTTAATGCCTTTTTCGTGCAGGCGTGCCGCCATTTTCAGGGCGGTCTGTCCGCCCAACTGCACTATTACACCATAAGGTTGTTCGTGTTCTATTATCTCCCACAGGTGCTCCCAGTATACCGGTTCAAAGTACAGTTTGTCTGCTATATCAAAATCGGTTGATACCGTCTCGGGGTTACAGTTCACCATGATCGCCTCGTAACCACATTCTTTGGCAGCCAGCAGGCCGTGTGTACAGCAATAGTCGAACTCGATACCCTGGCCTATACGGTTCGGGCCCGAACCCAGAACGATCACTTTTTTCCTGTCAGAGCTGATACTTTCGTTGAATACCAGGTCGCCGCGTGTTTCAGAAGATATGGCTGAACTCTCAAAAGTACTGTAGTAATATGGTGTCTGGGCTGCAAACTCGGCGCTGCAGGTATCCACCATTTTATATACCCTCTTTATGTTCGCTTTCTTCCTGCGCTCGTACACTTCCTCAGCCGTACAGTCTTTTACCAGCATGGCTATCTGCTCGTCGCTGAAGCCCATGATCTTGGCTTCGCGCAGCATATCTTCCGGCATATTCTCCAGGTGCTTGTATTCTTTTATCCTGTTCTCCATCTTCACGATGTCCTGTATCTGGTACAGGAACCAGCGGTCTATCAAGGTAGCCTCGCGGATGGTTTTGATAGATACACCCGCAGAAAGCGCGTCTTTTATTTTGAATACCCTGTCCCAGGTAGGACGTTTCAGTGATTCCAGCAGTTCGTCAACATGCATTTTGCCGCTGGTGATAGATGTCAGGCCTATTGCGTTGTTCTCCAGGCTCTGGCAGGCTTTCTGCAATGCCTCGGGGAAGGTGCGGCCAATGGCCATTACCTCACCTACCGATTTCATCTGCAGGCCCAGTGTATCGTCAGCTCCCTTGAACTTATCGAAGTTCCAGCGGGGCATTTTTACTATTACGTAGTCCAGCGCAGGCTCAAAGTAGGCCGATGTGCTCTGCGTGATCTGGTTCTTCAGCTCGTCCAGCGAGTAGCCGATGGCCAGTTTGGCGGCTATCTTGGCAATGGGGTATCCGGTTGCTTTAGAAGCCAGTGCCGAAGAACGGCTCACGCGCGGGTTGATCTCAATCGCTATCAGTTCTTCCGTTTCAGGGTTCAGTGCGAACTGTATGTTACAACCACCGGCAAAGTTACCCAGGTCGCGCATGATACGGACAGCCGTATCGCGCATCAGCTGCATAGCCGTGTCGCTCAATGTCATGGCCGGGGCTACGGTGATACTATCTCCCGTGTGGATACCCATGGGATCGAAGTTCTCTACCGAGCAGATGATGGCTACGTTGTCCCTGCTGTCGCGCAGCAGCTCCAGCTCAAACTCTTTCCAGCCCAGTACGGCTTTTTCTACCAGCACCTCATGTATAGGAGATGATTTCAGTCCGTGATCCAGTGCAGCTTCCAGGTCTTCCTTGTGCATAACGAAACCACCGCCGCTGCCACCCAGTGTAAACGAGGGGCGTATCACTATCGGCAGGCCTATTTCCTGCGCGAACTCTTTACCTTCCAGTAGCGAGTTAGCCGTTTTGGCCTGTGCTACCTGTATGCCCATTTCTATCATCCACTGGCGGAACAGTTCCCTGTCCTCGGCCTTGTCGATAGCTTTGATGTCTACACCAATGAGCTTAATATTGTATTGTTTCCATATGCCCAGCTCGTCCACATCTTTGGCAAGGTTCAGCGCTGTCTGTCCGCCCATGGTAGGCAATACTGCGTCTATCTCGTTCTCCTGCAGTATCTGCTCAATACTTTCTACCGTCAGTGGCAACAGGTACACCCTGTCGGCCATGATGGGGTCTGTCATTATCGTTGCGGGGTTAGAGTTGATAAGTATCACTTTAACGCCCTCTTCGCGCAGGCTGCGCGCTGCCTGTGAGCCCGAATAGTCGAACTCGCAAGCCTGGCCGATAACGATAGGCCCTGAACCAATGATCAATACAGTCTTAATGGAAGTGTCGCGTGGCATATTATAAATTCAAAAAAATTACAAAGTCAAAACAGGCAAAGTGCCATCCGGTGCGTGGGAGACCCAATTTTTGAATTCTTCGCCAAAAAGCAGCGCATACAAAAATCGGGCTGACGCCCGAGGCGCAAAAGTAATTCAAAATTCGCGAAGTGCCGAATGGAAAATTGTTGTGGCTATAAACCCTTTTTTCGGGTAATTGTTGCAACCTGTTATGAAAATAAGGGCTTGTTATGAAGGGGATTACCGTTAAAGGACTGATTTTCAATAATGAATTTGAAAATTGTAGTGAAAATTCATGCAGCCTGAACACACAGGCGCAAGAGAAAGGGTGAAAATTGTTAAGTAGCTGAAATACGGGCTTAGCTGAAAGTAACATTGCGTCTTTGTAAGTAGTTGATAATGAGCATCTTGAGAAAAAAATGTTAAGTATTGTTAAGTAAAAGGGCATACCGTATGTACTTAACAAATAAGAAAAAGCCAGGCTTTGTGAGCCGGGCTGAGTA
>JACJXQ010000012.1 GCA_020636495.1 Chitinophagales bacterium
GTCATAATCGCCATACACCAATATCTTTTCATGCCATTCAAAAGCATCTTTAATACGGGACACAGCCTCACGCATGCCTTTCATCAGCATAGGATCGTGCAGTTGCGACAGGTCAGGTCTGAAAAATGTCTTTGCCGAATCGTAATCTGTAATGCCACGTATGGTCAGCAACCTGCACAACACAGGGTTGACCTTAAGTACATCATGTAAGTGGTCTGTAATTTGTTCGTCAGCAGGTTTTAGTGTCCAGCGCTTAATCATCTTTATGCCCGAAGTCCAGTTGTTGCACCGATTGGTGGTAGTCTGCAACCCACTTATCTAATTGTTGTAAAAATTGTTCGTTGTTGATATTATTAAAAAAGTCACCCTTATCCATGATCTTACCCAACAGGTTATCCTGTGCCTCTATACAGCTTTTGGCCGTACTGTAAGGTATATGGCTGAATGACACCATCTCATACACAGATATGAACTGCTCAGGATAACGCCTCACCAATTCTTTTTCTATCTTTTTACGCTCAAGGAAAGCAGCATCTGCCACCTTATCACGCATCTCGATGAAATTCTTCAATGCCAGCTCAGCCACCGCATCACCATTAGGTTTGCGCATAGTATCATATTGCTGCAGTATAGTAGTCCAGTCATCTTTATACTTATCCATCAGGCCTGCAAGTATGGTACAATCTTCAAAACCCGCATTCATACCCTGCCCGTAAAAAGGAACAATAGCGTGTGCAGCATCGCCTATCAGTGCACTCTTGTCTTTATAGTGCCATGGCTCAATGAATGTGGTTATCAGCGAAGCCGTAGGGTTGGTAAAAAAGTCTTCTATCAATGTCGGCATCTTTGGCACTGCATCCGGAAAATGCTCGTTGAAAAATGCCTTAACGTCCGCCTCAGTCTGCAATTGCTCAAAAGAGTCTTTACCCTCAAAAGGCATAAACAGCGTACAGGTGAAATTACCGTCCGTGTTAGGCAAGGCTATCATCATAAAATTCTTGCGTGGCCATATATGCAGACCATTTTCTTCTATCTGTAGCCCTCCTTCTTCCAGTGGTGGTATTGACAACTCTTTATAACCATGTTTCAGGTAAAAATGGCGGGCATCTACCCTGTCCATATGTATATAGCTGTTGCGCAGGGCAGAGAATGCTCCGTCTGCGCCAAATAACAGGTCTGCTTCTATTACATTGGTGCTACCATCCTCTTGTTCCATATGCAGTTTATTCTCCTGCACATCCACTTTGGTACAGCGCTGGTTAAAATGTATAGTAACCCCATGTTCTTCAGCTAATGTCATCAGTTTGCGGTTCAGTTCGCCACGGCTTACAGAGTATATCGCTTCGTTATTAGTCCCGTATTGCTGAAATGCCGAGCTGCCGTCTGCCTGGTGCAGATAGCGACCGTACATCGGAATAGCTATGTCTGCAATATCTTTCCTTAAGCCCGCAAGGTCCAGCGCACGCCAGCCTCTTTCACTCATAGCCAGGTTGATAGATTTTCCTGCCGACATTGTATTCAGCCTCATGTCGGGTCTGCGTTCATATACCGTTACTTCGTGTCCTCTTTTCCTAAATATTATTGCCAATAAGGAGCCAACCAATCCTGCTCCTAATATTGTAACCCTGCGAGCCATAGTTCGTTGTTTTAGGGCGACAAATTACTAAAGTATTTACAAACCTTTTTGAGAAAGACATATATACATTTTAAGAAATCTTATTGTTAAAATTGTTATTGTATTACACTTGTAACCATTGAAATGAAGCGGAAGTTGTTACTTTTGAGCTTCAAATATCCCAAACCTCATGCGACTGGCATTCTGGAAAAAGAAAGACCAAAAAGACAAAAAGAAGAAATCCGTACTCCGCGAATGGTTAGATGCGGGACTCTTTGCAGTAGTAGCTGCCACCATAATCCGTACCTTCCTGATAGAGGCATATACTATACCAACCGGCTCAATGGAAGGTAGCCTGCTGGTAAATGACTACTTGTTTGTAAGCAAAGTAGCCTATGGTCCACGCATACCCAATACTCCTATAGCAGTGCCACTGGTACATAATACTATATTCGGTGGAGAGTCATATTCTAAATCAGTACAATGGGGCTATCACAGGCTGCCTGGATTTGGTTCTGTTAAACGTAATGACATAGTAGTATTCAACTTTCCTAATGGCGATACTGTAGTAAAAGAGGCACCTGAGCAGGACTACTACGCTCTGTGCCGTGAATATGGCAGAAATACTGTTGTCGGATTAAATTCAATTATTGTTCGCCCTGTTGACAAAAAAGACAACTATATCAAGCGCTGCGTAGCTGTTTCGGGCGACAAACTGCAGATAAAAAATGGTGTTGTGTTTATCAATGATGAACCGGCAAAGCTGTTCCCGCACGCACAAAGCACCTATGAAGTAGTAACGGGCAATCTGGGTCTGTCCTCTGAGTTTCTCGAAGACAATCACATTGAACGTGAAGGCTCGCTGGGTCCCAACCGTTATATGCTGACGCTGGAGAACGACCAACTGGATATGATGTCAAAACAACCCGGAGTAGTATCTGTAGCTCCGCTCAACGATCCTGCGGGTTATGTACCCGCTAATCCTATCGCATGGGTTTTCCCACACGATACGGCCAATTTTAAATGGAACAGGGATAATTATGGACCACTGGTGATACCTAAAGAAGGTGCTACCGTGCAGCTGACCCCTGAAAACATAGCTATATACCGCAGGCTGATTAAAATATACGAGCACAATAATTTTGAAGAGCGCGATGGTAAGTTCTTTATCGATGGTAAAGAGATCACTTCCTACACGTTCAAAATGAACTATTACTGGATGATGGGTGATAACAGGCACAACTCTGCCGACTCCCGCTACTGGGGCTTTGTACCTGTCGACCATGTAGTAGGTAAAGCTTCGTTTGTATGGATGAGCCACGAGAACGGCCTGAGATGGAACAGGCTGATGCGCACTGTCTCTCACCTGAGTGAATAATATTAAACAATGAAATATCTAAAGCTGCTAACCCTCGCATTAGGCGTATGCCTGATGTCGTGCGGCGATGAAGAAAAGCCTGTGGACAATAGTAGTACCGATATTACCCGGGAAGTAAATAAAGGCGAACAGTTGTTCAACAACTATTGCCTGCAATGCCATGCGCTGGACAAAGACAAGATAGGTCCTCCGCTGAAAGGCGCTTTCTCACACTGGGATAATGACACTGCCCGCATAAGAGCTTTTATCATGAATGCCGGAGCAAGTATCCGTTCCGGCGACCCAAGGGCCGTACAGGTAGCGCAAGACTGGAACAATGCCATGATGACCCCGATGCCGCATCTGAGCAACCAGGATGTGAATGCTATACTGGAATACATAGCAGAATAGCAGGTTACGATTATTGTTCCTATTTTTATGGCATTATTACTATAGATATGTCTGAAACGATCGCCCCTGAACAGGGTTTATTTGAGCAGGAGAAAAAAACGGCCATGCAGGCCATCTCGCAGGCGCAATTCATTGCATTTGCTCCGTACATCTTTAATGCGTCGGTGTTACTCAGAGATAGTGGTATTTTAACCACAGTAGAAGCAGCACGCCTTAATGGTATCACATTGGAAGATGTGGTGGCTAAAGTAAATATGTCACACTACGGTGTACGTATCCTGCTGGAAGCAGGCCTGGGTATAGGACTGGTACTCAGGAGAGATGGCAAATATTTCCTCTCTAAGACAGGACACTTTTTCCTGAACGACCAGATGACACGCGTGAACACCGATTTCATGCGCGATGTATGCTATGAAGGAGCCAAAGAATTAGAAAGTTCTATTAAGAACAGCAAGCCGGAAGGGTTAAAATATCTGGGCGACTGGCCTACTATCTACCAGGGACTATCCATGCTGCCTGAACCTGCAAAGAAAAGCTGGTTCGATTTTGATCATTATTACAGCGACCATACTTTCCCTGAGGCTATGCCTATGATATTTGAACACCAACCTAAAAAGGTGATGGACATAGGCGCCAATACAGGCAAATTCTCCCTTGCCTGCCTGAACTACAACAGTGATGTAGAACTGGGACTGGTAGACCTGGGTATTCAGCTGAAAGTAGCTGAGAAAAATTTGACTGATAAAGGCTTCGCAGGCAGGGTACAGTACCACGAACGGAACGTACTGGATAAAAATTCTGAATTGCCCTCAGGATACGACATTATATGGATGAGTCAATTCCTGGATTGCTTCTCTGACGATGAAATAGTATTCATACTAGAGAAATGCCACCGTGCACTAAATGAGAACGGACGTGTATTTATCAACGAATTGTTCTGGGACAGGCAAAAGTTTGAAGCCTCGGCCTTCAGCCTGCAAATGACCTCATTATATTTTACCACTATGGCCAATGGCAACAGCCAGATGTATGACAGTAAAATATTCCTCCAACTAATCGATAAAGCCGGCTTCGATATCGTGACACAGAAAGACAATATCGGGCAGGTGCACAGTGTATTGGAACTAAAAAAGAAATAAGCAGTATAATTCTATAGAACATGAACATAGGTAAAGAGGTAGATGTTTTGGTAATAGGCGCCGGCCCCTCAGGCACTATTGCAGCATCTATCATTAAGCAGTCAGGTTTGACTGTTGAGATCGTCGAGAAAATGCAGTTCCCCCGCTTTGTGATAGGCGAAAGCCTGCTGCCCCGTTGTATGGAGGCACTGGAAGAAGCCAAATTCCTCGATGCTGTAAAAGCAAAAGGTTTCCAGCAAAAAGATGGAGCAAAATTTGTGATGAATGGCAGAGTGTGTGATTTCACCTTCTCGCAACAACACACAAAAGGCTGGGGATGGACATGGCAGGTACCTCGTGCCGATTTTGACAAGACACTGGCTGATGAGTGTGAAAAGATGGGCATACCGGTTCACTATCAAACAGAAGTAACCAATATCGAAATATTTGACGACCACTCTATCACAACAATAAAAACAGCGGACGGCGCCACGCAAACCATCAGGGCAAAATTCATTGTGGACGGCAGTGGCTATGGCAGGGTAATACCCCGCTTGTTCGGGTTAGAGAAACCATCTCACCTGAAACAACGCAAAACGCTGTTCTGTCACATGACAGACCCCAAACGTCATACCGTGTTTGAGCCGAACCGCATTACGGCTATAGTACACAACCCCGATACATGGATATGGGTAATACCTTTCTCCAATGGATTAACATCTGTAGGTTATGTAGGCGAACCTGAATTTTTTGAGCAGTTCACCGGAACGCCGGAAGAACAATTTCGTGCTTTGTTGAACGCACAGCCTGAACTGGCAGAGCGTTTCGATGAATCAGAAATGGCATGGGAGCCCCGTACTCTGCAAAGCTGGAGTGCCACTACCGAAACTTTCTATGGTAAGGGCTTTGTGCTGACAGGCAACGTAACGGAGTTCCTCGACCCGATATTTTCATCAGGTGTAACACTGGCCGCCGTATCGGCACAACTGGCTGCAAAGCTGGTCATCAAACAACTGAATGGCGAAAATGTAGATTGGGAAGCAAGTTATATGCAACCGATGATGCAGGGCATAGATGTGTTCCGCACTTATGTGAACAGGTGGTACGATGGCACATTGTATAAGATATTCTTTAGCGAAGGCAAGCAAGAGCAGATAATCGGGCAGATATGTTCTGTACTGGCGGGCTACGTTTGGGACGAGACCAATCCTTTCGTCATCAATCGAGAAAAGAACCTGCCGACACTGGCGCGCTTTTTAGAAACTATGAACAAGACTACGACCTGATCGTTATAAACACAACATTTGGATCTATCAATCAACAATTGGATACACTTTAACAACTCATCCGCAACAAAAGACGGCGACGTAATTTTGCAGGATGAATATGCCGGTGTAAAAGAACCGCAGGAACTCTACAGGCTGATGTCTTTCAGCTATATGAAGTTCTTCAAGATGGATATGCTCTGCAAATGGGCATGGTTGGGCGCTGAAACCTTATTGACAAAAGAAGGGGGGCATGTGTACGATGGCATAGATAAAAACAAAATAGCTGTAGTACTCCTGACACAGAATGGCTGCATAGATGTAGACAAAAAGTACAAAGCAACCATGTCTGATATTCCCAGCCCGGCATTATTTGTATATACATTGCCCAATATCATGCTGGGCGAGATATGTATCAGGCATGGGTTCAAAGGTGAACAGCTCTGCCTGGTATCAGACGGCTTTAATGCGGAGGAACTGCACTTCTGGGTAAACGACCTGTTGCGGAACAGGGGTATGGAGGCCTGTATTTGCGGTTTTGCAGATGGCTACGACAACAATAAGGATGTTTGTTTGTTTTGGATAACAAAGCAGGATGGTAACACTCCTTTTACAAAAGAAAAACTGAACGAACTGTATAATCAATAACTGATGGCAGCTTACGTGGTAAATACCGGGCTTATTACTTCTATCGGCAACTCAACCGAAGAGTGCCTGCGGTCATTATTGCAGGGCAAGACCGGAGTGGGCAAGGCGGAATATCTTATAACACACTGGCAGGACGAACTGCCTGTAGCTGAAGTAAAAAAGACAAACGCGGAATTGGCAGAGATGACAGGTGCTGATGCAAAATGGCCACGTACGGCATTGCTCAGCGCCATCGCCGTGCAGGAAGCTTTGACGCCATTCAAAGAAAAAATATCCGGCTTGCGTACAGGTTTCTTCTCCGCCAACACGGTTGGAGGTATGGACCTGACCGAGCAGGTTTATAAAGATTTCATCAACAGCGCCGAAGCGGTTGACTTTGGCAATATCATCAACCATGAATGTGGTGCTGTTACAGATGTAGTAGCCTCACATTTCGGACTGGATGATTTCACTACCACCATCAGTACGGCATGTTCTTCATCTGCCAATAGTATTATGATGGCTACGCAGATGATCAACAACGGTATGCTGGATATGGCTATTGCGGGCGGTGCGGACAGTATGTCTAAGTTCACGCTCAATGGCTTCAACACCCTGATGATACTGGACAAACAACCCTGCCAGCCATTTGATAATGAGCGCCGTGGGTTGAACCTTGGTGAAGGTGCAGGCTACGTAGTATTGATGAGTGAAAAAGCCATGCAGCAATGCGGCGCTAAAGGCATATGTATCGTCAGTGGCTATGCAAACGCCAATGATGCTTATCACCAGACGGCTTCATCCCCCGACGGCATAGGCAACAAACTGGCTATGGGCAACGCATTGAAAAAAGCAGGCCTGCAACCCAAAGATATTGACTACATCAACCTGCATGGCACAGGTACAGCCAATAATGACAGCAGCGAAGGCAAAGCGGTTGAGGCGATATTTGAAGGCTGTATCCCGAAAGCGTCTTCTACCAAAGCATTCACAGGGCATACACTCGGTGCTGCCGGCGGTGTTGAGGCGGTATTCAGTACGCTGAGCATCCGCGATGGCGTTGTATTCCCTAACCTACGCTGGCAAAACCAGATGGAAGACATCAACTGGCAGGTAGTAACCGAACTGCAGACCGGGCTGGAGATACGTAATGTATTATCCAACTCATTTGGTTTTGGCGGCAATTGTTCATCATTGATCTTCTCAAAGTGCTGATATGGATTTGTATATAAACAGTGTGGGTGTCATCAGCGGGGCGGGCAATAACATGTCCGGCGGATTCTTATCAACGAAACCCGACTACTCCACCCATGTGCTATTAAGTGTAGAACCTGACTATAAAGAATATATCCCTGTAATGCAACTGCGCCGCATGAGCAAAATAGTGCGCAGGGGCGTAGTAGCTGCCAAAACAGCCATGCAAAATGCAGGCATTGAAAAGCCGGACGCCTTCAGTATTGGTACGGCCTATGGCTGCCTGCAGGATACGGAAAGTTTCCTGGGCAAGATGATAGAACAGAATGAACAGATGCTTACACCTACTGCGTTTATCCAATCCACCCACAACACCGTTGGCGGGCAGATAGCACTGCTGGCAGGGTGCAACGGTCATAACCTCACCTATGTACATCGCGGCCATTCGTTTGAGCATGCCATGCTGAATGCTGCACTATACCTTGATGAACATCCCGGAGAAAATGTACTGGTCGGCGGCATTGACGAGCTTACAGACAACAGTATAAAAGCGTTACAGATAGCAGGGCTGATAACAAAAGATCACCTGGCTACAGATGACGTGATCAATGGGAGTAATGATGCAACGGTTGGTGGTGAAGGTGCTGCATTCTTTTCTGTAACACAAAAGCCCCTTACAGATAAATACATCAGCATAAAAGCGCTGGATATATTCAAAGCTAAAGATGAGCATACTGCGCTGGAAAAAGTGAAACGCTTTGCTGACAATCATAAAGATATTGATATCGACCTGTACTTATCAGGCCGCAACGGAGATAAAAAATACTTGCAGTTCTACAGCAGCGTAAGAACAGAGATATACCCTATGGTTGCTGATGCTCAATTTAAATTCTGTTGCGGGGAATATCCCGTTGCGGGGTCTTTCGCACTGGCTATGCTTTTCGAATGCCTGGAGATGCATGGTTGCGTTCCGGAATTTATAGAACTGGCACGCCCCACGGGAAAATAAAGAATGTGGTATTGGTAAATAACTTCGGGTCATATCACAGCTGCTGGCTGCTGGAATTACCGCGTAGGCTCAAGGCAGATGTTTTTTGTCGTAGCCTAGTGCCAGTGTTTTTGTTGGCATCATCAACCATTGCTTTCAACCACACAGCATAAAGCAGGCATTGGGCAGGTTCTTAATCAGGTCTTCGTATACTTATG
This sequence comes from Chitinophagales bacterium, assembly GCA_020636495.1. NCBI lineage: Bacteria > Pseudomonadati > Bacteroidota > Chitinophagia > Chitinophagales > Chitinophagales bacterium. The sequence continues at coordinate 8,794 of JACJXQ010000012.1, forward strand.
AACATACCTGTCCTCCCATTCCTCTCGGGATAAGACGAAGGATAATTAAGTTTCCATCTGTTTTTCCAGTTCCTTCATCTCTTCAGATAAAAGGTCTTCCTGTTTGCGTGTGCCAAACACAAGGTGCAGTTTTCCGTGTGGACATTGTTTTCCTGGATATAATGTATCATACTCCTGAAAGGTGCTTACCCAGTTACACACCATGAACAGATTCTCCGGTATTTCGTCGTGCAGCCAAAACACCCCTGCGGACCGCGCACCACCAACTCTGAACTACCACTACATCGTTGAAAATATATTCTGTTGCACCTCTTCAGGTACACCACCACCAGTTCTATCACATTGGTACCATCCGGCATCGAAGTGCTATAACTGCGCCATCGCTTGTTGCGCTTTCATGTATGGGTAGATCGGCGACAAACTGCCCGGTTTGAAATCAAAACGCTCAGTTTCGGGCAACTCGCCAGTAACGCCGTGTAATAGGCGTTGCCTGTTCTATTCTGGTTACTATCGCTTTTGCCATTGAGGTAGCATAATATAAAGTTGCACAAATTAATCTGTTGAGCCGGCGTGGTTTCTTTGTTTGTCAGGTTCTGCCCATATAGCATAACCACGTATCCACATCATCAGCTCCAGTGTTGAAGCCTTGAGTGCATAATCCGGTTCCATAGGGTTATTTGATAAAAGTAATGGCAGAGTCGCGGGTTGATCCATAACTTTCATCACAAGGTCAGGGTTATATCTTATGGCAATATACTTCTGCACTCCATGGCCTTAAAAGACCCATGAATGTTTATCCTTTTCTCTGTCCCGATATACGTGCTGCCAGCTCTGAGGATAGCTCCATCTGGTAATACCATCGCCTCGCACCACCTATAACTTTCGGTTTACGCTCCGCATCCTGTATCGATTTTTATAGGTGTGCAAACTCTTCATGTTCCTTCTGTACTCTCCAGTTCAGGCAATATCTCTACCCCATCCAGCGTATAAGAAAGTGTTGCCAGTGTTATTACAGCAGGAGCTACTCCCGGAGAAGCCAGCGTTTTTTTAGTGGCATAATAAGCCATCATATGTATGATTGTATCTCCGTAAATAGCTTTCAACTTATAGCAACCGTTGTTATCTGTAACTGCGCCGTCAACGGTTCTCTTGTTCACTACTATTACCCCTTGTAGTGCCTTACCGGCCTCGTCACGTACTATGCCCTGTGTAAACTGCGCCGATACAGTCAGCGGTAATATGCAAATCAGTATGTACAACAACAGTTTCATATCTACTCTTTTATTTGTTCAACAAGGCTATCATTTATCCTGGGTATTCCTGTTGAATCTATCACCTTCAGCCACTCACGATAGTGATACCGTATCCACATCTTCATTTCCAGGTCGGTAGCCGCACGGGCATAATCATAAGGCATCGGGTATGCATTCATAAAATGCCCTAAGCTATCACCCTGCATACCTGTCATCTCTGCTACCAGTTCGGGCGTATAGCGTGTATCAATAAATCGGGCATCCTCCCATTGGTTGAATTTTTTCTGGAATTTAAATATCTGCTTGCTCCGTTTATTGAACTTTTCGGCCACAAACGAAAAAGGACTGCCCAGTACACTGCTTTTACTCCTTGACAAGAAAGGTCGATATGTCTTCACATTCTCAATGGAGTCTATCTGGTACTGCGTATAGTCAGGCATCAGTATCACTTCCTGCAGCCTGTAACTAATAGCCTCAAGGTTTATATCCGCAGTATATACCCCCACGCTGATCGGCATCTGGTACTGTGCCGCTTTATAGCCTATATATGAGAAGGCCACCTTGTCTCCCGCAACAGCCTGTATAGTAAAATATCCCTCCGGGTTGCTGTAGGTTGACTTTTGTGTACTCAGGTTTACTACCGTTACCGGGTACAAAGGCTGGCCACTGCCTTTTTCTGTCACCCTGCCCTTCAGCGTTTGTGCAACACCGGGCAGCGGGGCAAGAAAGCATAATATGGCCAGTAGTCGGTACAAGTATATTCTATAATAAGCAAATGTAACATACAAGGCTTTCTATCCGAAGCTTATACCCCTGTTTTGACAATACTTTATGAACAATTTAGCCTGAGACATGGATAAGTAAGCCGTTTGTTTTTATTTTGTCCTAAAATCAAGAATTATGTCAAGTCCGTCATTTTACACAAGGTTACAGTCTGAGCTAAAAGAAATTGAAGACGCCGGTTTATATAAAAAAGAACGTTTTATTGAATCTGAGCAGGGAGCGGAAATAACCGTGAATGGCAAACAAGTGCTGAATTTCTGTGCCAACAACTACCTTGGGTTGTCATCGCACCCTAAAGTAATAGAAGCGGCACATAAAACAATTGACAGTCGTGGTTACGGTATGAGCTCCGTACGTTTCATATGCGGCACCCAGGATATTCATAAAGAACTGGAAGAAAAGATCTCGAAATTCGTAGGTGCAGAAGATACTATTCTATACGTTGCCTGCTTTGATGCCAACGGTGGTGTGTTCGAGCCTTTGCTCAACGATCAGGATGTTATCATTTCTGATGAGCTGAATCACGCCTCTATCATCGATGGTGTACGCTTGTGTAAAGCACAACGTGCGCGTTACAGGCACAACAATATGGCCGAATTAGAGGAGCAACTGAAAGCCTACACAGGAGCCCGTACACGCCTTATTGTTACCGACTCTGTTTTCTCAATGGATGGCACTATAGCACAACTCGATAAAATATGCGATTTGGCTGATAAATATGATGCACTGGTGATGATAGACGAAAGCCACTCTTCGGGCTTCATGGGTAAAACAGGCCGTGGTGTTCATGAACTGTGTGGTGTAATGGATAGGATAGATATCATAACAGGAACATTGGGCAAGGCATTGGGTGGTGCTTCAGGTGGTTTCACCAGCGGCAAAAAAGAAATTATTGATATGCTGCGCCAGCGTAGCCGGCCATACCTGTTCTCCAACACTGTAGCACCGTCAGTGGTTGGCGCTACTATCGCAGTATTAGATATGCTAAGCGAAACAACCGAACTACGTGACAGGCTGGAAGAAAATACAATATACTTCCGCGAGCAGATGACAGCTGCCGGTTTCGACATCAAACCCGGCACACATCCTATTGCTCCCATCATGCTGTATGATGCGGTATTAGCGCAAAAAATGGCAGCACAATTGCTGGATGAAGGCATCTATGTGATCGGCTTCTTCTACCCGGTGGTTCCTAAAGGGCAGGCACGTATCCGTGTTCAGATATCTGCTGCACACACCCGCGAACATCTTGACAAAGCCATTGCTGCTTTTACAAAAGTGGGCTGGGAACTTGGCGCAATAAAATAACTAGGAGCTTAGTCGGGTCTACAATATTTCATAAAAAAGCTGCAGGCAAATTACCTGTAGCTTTTTTATTCTACCTTTCGATAGAAAAAGTATTGATACATAACGGTAAACATTACCCCTCCTTACTCGGCACAGTGCCAAACACATGGTCCCACAATACAGAACTAACACCGAAACCTTTTTCAGGATATTTGTAATGATGCAGGTGATGATTACGCCAAAGGGCCTTTAACCATCTTGGTGGTGCGTAAGAATGTATAGAATAGTGCATGCTACCATACAGCATATAACCCAATATAAAGCCCGGCCAGAAGGATAAGGCATATACCCCCATCAATAGATACATACCGCCAAAAATCAGTGATGAAATAATGATACTGGGTACAGGCGGCATGAACAGTCGTTCACGATCGCGTGGGTATTCGTGATGTACGCCGTGCAGGGTGTATACAAACCGTTGACCTGCCCTGCTTTCTGTGATAAAATGGAATAGGTAGCGGTGCATCAGGTATTCAAAAAAGGTCCAGAACAAGAGGCCTGAAAAACAGATAAGTGCCTCTGTACCTACGTCAACACCCAAGTATTCCACTCCGTAATACAACATGAAACTGATTACCGGAAAATATATACTATAGATGACAAAAGGATGTGTTTTTGTCAGCAACTCGAGGAAAGGACTTTTGAAAAGTCTTGCCTGTCCTTTGTTTTTTATCTTGTTCAATTCCATGGCTAGCGGAATTAATCAGGACAAAATTACGGAAAATGTTATTACTGCTTTGTCTCCTCCCCTTCTTTTTCGTCCTCACCAATAAACCAGGTAGGAGGTTTGCTCTTGCGCAGTATCTTATCCATCCAAAGCAGTAGTGCAGGTTGCAGTATCAGGTTAGTTACCATTGCTATGAATAAGGTCATAGACGTAAGCAGCCCAAGCGATTTGGTACCATCGAAACGAGATAGGATAAATACACCGAAACCGGCAATCAATATCAGGGATGTATATATGATACTTAAGCCGGTGTCATGTATGGTTTGCTGTACTGTAGCGGGAATATCTTCATTGTGCTTACTAAGTTCCTGCCTGAAATTGACCAGGAAGCGTATGGTCACGTCAACTGTAATACCAAGGGCAATACTGAATACCAACACCGTAGAGGGTTTCAGTACAATACCACTCCAGCCCATAATACCGGCAGTAATAATAAGGGGAATGATATTAATAATAATAGAGATAAGCAATATCCTCCATGAGCGGAACAGGAATACCATACAGCCGAATATCATAATAAACGCCAGTATGATACTGTCGCGAAGACTGTTGATGATAAAACGGCTGCCCTCCAGGAATACCACACTCGTTCCCGTGAAAGTAACATCATAACGGGAGGTATCGAACAATTCAAGAGCTTTGGGCCTGAGGCTGTCAAGTAATAATGGCAAACGGTTGGTGCCAACATCTGCAATATTAATGCTTAAACGCGCAGACTGGCGGTTGCTATCTACAAAGGAACTGACCAACCTTCCGAACATACTGTTCTTATCATTGTTGCCACGCAGGTAAGGTTGTATAAATGCTGCATCAAACATATTCGGGATGCCATAGCTGGAGCTATCACCATTATAGTAAGCCTGTCGTGCAAACTTTACACCATCTACAAAAGATAAGGCACGGCCCATTTCGTGGAAATTCTTCAGGTAATCATCCAGTTTATCTATCTTCTGCATGACAGTAAGCGAGGTCGCAGCGTTTTTGCGACGCGTATCGACTACTATTTCAAGGGGCATTACACCTGTAAAGTGTTTTTCAAAGAATTTAAGGTCAGTATATACTTTCTCATCTTCCGGTAAGTCGTCAACAATATAACCCTGTGTTCTCAACTGGTACATACCAAAGAGCGAAAACGCAATAACCACAAGGCTGAAAGCATATATCCACGGGCGATGGCGGAATACCCAATTGGTAAAGAATGTAAGTAGTTTATTTATCCATTTGCTCTGTAGGTAGTGGGTATGCCTGCCTT
>JACJXQ010000013.1 GCA_020636495.1 Chitinophagales bacterium
GACCTGTGCCATTTCAGCCTCAGGCAGATTCAGAGGGGCGACCTGACGTTGCAAAGCCATTTCTGCCCAAATCAAGAGGCGTTGGCGCTGGCGCTCACTCAGGCTTGTCGTCGGCGGCCAGTTTCCGGTTGTGGGCATGGGTATCTCCTCGCTGCCAGCGTTCAGCCCGCTGACAACTGTTTTCGGATTACTGGTAGCTGTTTACGGATAGGATTATTGTGAGAAACGGCCGTTTCGTCAATGGCAAAACAACAAAGATAGGTATTAACAATCATGATAGAAAACATGACAAACATCACTCCCGATATAGACACGCTTGTGATACAAAATCAAATGTATTTGTTGCTCAACGTGTATGAGCCAAGAAATTTTGTAAGTTTTGGTGATTTGCCATTGCCAAAGGGAAGGATATTAAAATCATGATTCGTTCGGAAAAATCAAGTATTGTGCAGCGCATTCTTTGGGTTGGATTTGTGATTAGCGTCGTCTTAGGTGCTGTTTATTTATTAGCAACGACTGCCCATCTGTCAGCCGAGGCAATTAATCCTCGGTTAACACCTGCGGCCACAAATGCAGATATGCCGTCTGCGTATCCAGGGCCAAAAGTAGCGTTTGAGCCAGCAGCACAAGCAAACTTCGGCCAACCAACAATGTTAGTCACACACACGACATTCTTAAAAAACCAGACCACCAACGAAGACAGTTTTACGCTGGACCTGGTAGCAGGCTATGATTGGAATGCTACGTTGTCGCCCACACAAACGGCTATACTCTCTGATGGCGAAGGTATCCCCTTTACCGTTGTTGTCGAAGTGCCAACAGGAGCAGCAATTGGTGACATGGACAGTCTGGAAGTTGTCGCTGTAGCCGACAACCAACTCTACACAAATACCACCACACTGGACACGGCCTTTATTTGTGAACCCCATTTAAATTTTCGTGGGACATCAGCGGAATCTAGAGATGGCTTGAACGATGTATATGAATATGCCGGACAACGTTTCGCCTATCTGTTAATTCAACTTTACATCGATCCTTATTATTATCAGATAAATGCCACTATCTCTGGCTATAATCCTGATAGTGATTCCTGGGATGTTATCGCCGAACAAGTGTCTGGTTCAGCAGGATTGCTCGTACACCAAACGATGATCCCACCCACATATACCAAGATTCGGGTACAGGTAGATGATAATTACAACGATAGTGGTTGGGTTCAGTATGACTACCAGTTTGCCTTATGTCGTGAACCTGTCGTTGACTTACATCCGCCTGTACAAGAAGCATATGTGCAGCCAGGGAAAACCGTCGTTTACACCCAAACCCTGACTAACTGGGCCATGAACAGCACGGCCTTTGCGCTGACAGCAACAGATAGCGCATGGCCTATCACCTTCTGGCATGATGGTAACCAGATCAGTGAAACGGCCGTTCTTGATGACTTGGACACCTTTACTTATACCGTTCAGATTGCTGTACCCGCCGGGATAGCCCCTGGCACAGAGGATCATGCAACGGTGTGGGCAACAGATATTTCTTCACCCGCCATCCAAAACAGTGCCTCTATCACCACCCATATCACTGGTGACCTGGCCTATATCACTCTCTACGGGTCCAATTTAGTTGTCGTAATGGATACGGCAACCAATGAAATAATCAAGACTATAGACGTTGGGGCCGTGCATTGTTCGAACCCCAAACATGTTGCTATTACCCCTGATGGAAGCCAAGTCTACATAACTTGCGAGTATTCTGGCAATGTTGTGGTCATTGATAGCAATACGCTTACCGTTACTCACGTTATAGACTGGGCTTATGGTGTCAGCGGTGTTGCCTTCAGCCGCGATAGCCAGTACGCATTTATAGGTAACCGTAACCTTGCCCAAATCTTGGTAATTAACACAACCGATTATTCACAACAGACAACTATTACTAACTCTGCGGAAAAATTAGCGGCACATCCATTTGAAGATTTTATCTATACAGCGTCCTATTTAGGCAGGATTTATGTAATAGATACGACGGACCTCACAGTAGCTGAGATAGCCCATACACACGGTGAACCATGGGATCTTATTGTATCCCCAAATGGAAAGTGGCTTTATGTCAGCAGCATTCATGAAGAGAAATTAACAATCATAGACTTAACCACAAACAGCATCTACGCCACACTGACCGACCTGGGCGCACTCAGCGGAATAGATACAAATCCCGACGGGACTATTTTATATGTGAATGAAAGAAACGGTGGTGTTTACGCTATTGACACAGACACACTCGAAGTGACAATGATTGACGCACATAGTACTGCATGGGCACTACAAGTTACCTGTGATAGCAGTCAACTTTATGTTGGCAATACTCAAAATACTATCTCTATCATTAATACAGAAAGCTATGAGGTGACCAATTTCACATTACCTGGTTTTTATCCAGAAGGTATTGCCATTTGTCCGCAATATGTGGGTAATGGTGTCATTTTGTCACCCTCAACACAAAAACAACAAGATGTACCAGGGCAAACGCTTGTTTATGAGGCTACGCTGCGTAATGAAACAAAACAAACAGACACTTTTACCCTAACAACGAATACGCCACTGTGGAACAGCGAGTTGTCAACAACAACACTTGGCCCACTGACTAATGGCGAGATCGTTACTTTTGCCGTCACCGTAACCATTCCTACCTCCGCAAATTGGTATGATACAGATGTAATTGAAGTAACAGCCACATCTATTACCAGCCCAACGGTGTATAGTGATACGGCCGTATTCATCAGTGAAGCCTATGCCTCGCCACAAATCAGTGTTGCACCTATCTCTCTAAGTAGTACCCAGGTAGTTAACACCAATGTGACAGACACAGTTACTATTAGCAATGGCAATGGCGTCACACTGACTTATTCTGTCTATGCCGTCGGTGGCGACATCACAGAAGCAAGTCTGGAAGACACGTTAGACAGTCTTAACGCGAATTATCAAACCATCATCAATGCCATTCCCAATCGCTATGAGTTTAGCGAAGGTGAGACGGGCTATTTTATAAACGATGGTGGAAATGATATGTATGATGATGGTAATTACCTCCTTGCCAATCCTGACAATTTTATAGAATACGCCAACAACACGATCGTTTCTGAGGAAGGCTTTGGCACAAACGGCCGTTACTTCACGCGAAAATATCCGGGCTTGTTCGTGCTCGCAGCCGATATGAAAGATGTTAACACATTTGGTATTTGGGGCGGATTAGGGGCTGATGGCTCCGGGGATGTCGATGGATCTGTTTTACAAATACAGCATCATGGAACCACCTATTATGGATTTGTGAAACGTGTTTACAATGCTGGGGATCCTTCAGTAAATCATCTTATCATTGTTGCCTCTAACCCTATGGCTTATCATACATATTCGAGCGACACAGATGATGATTCTCATAGCGTTTCTAACCTATCAACAAGTAGACGAATATATTACCTGCTCTATGCCGGTGACAATGGCTATTATATTGATGATAACGAGACGCTTAGCATTATGGAAGCATTTCTCAATGTGCTACCAACAGAAGTATCAACCTCATGGTTGACAATATCCCCTACAACAGGCACCTTACCTACAAACGAAACCCAAAATGTTACCGTCAACTTCAATTCAACAAACATTCAACCAGAAACGTATGTGGGTACGATTTGGGTTAATAGCAATGATCCAATAAACGGACACCTCACTCTGCCAATTTCCATGACTGTCGAACCTACTACAAACATGGGTTGGGTAGAGGGTTTTGTAACGAACAGTCGTTTTGGTACGCCACTACAAGCCACTATTATTGCCCAAGGGCAACCTTACATCATCACATCTAACTCAGACGGTTTCTACAAACTATGGTTAGAAGCAGGCAACTATGCATTGCAAGTAACAACTCATGGATACGTGTCACAAACCTTACCTGTGGTCATTACAGCTCAGCAAGCAACAGTACAAAATATAGCTCTGGTAGAGAATGTGCCTGTTCTTGACCTGGCTCCAGACAGCATTGATGTAATTCAAGATGCTGGCGATATTACCATCGAAACAATGACGGTGAACAACAACGGGCCAGTTACCATGACTTTCGCCATTGGGGAAAGGGACACAACATCGGGGTTGGCTTTATTATCTGAATATGCCCGCACTACCGCTGAAATGACAGCCCTTCAAACACAGTTATCTGATGCAAATGTCTATAGTAGAAGCTTTCCTACCGTTGCTTCCATACCAGCTGCTGCTTTTTCCGAGCTGCAAGGAACCACAAGCCTGTTAACCTGGATAAAGTATACGAATTATGACCAGGAGTATGAAAACACACTCAACGCTATCGCTCAATACACTACTTTCAACTTGACAGAAACCGATACGGAAGACCCTGTTGTTTTGGCTAATTTATTGGCAACGGCAAACGTGTTTCTGGTTCCATCACAGCAAACTAACCTTGGAAATTATTTCTATAACTTGGGAGCAAGCTGGGCTGATGTCCTGCATGAATTTGTAAATCAAGGCGGAACCATCATCATCACAGATTACTGTAATCAGGCTTACCTGTTGTTAGAAGGCGCTAACTTAATTGATATTCAAGCGAGGTCTTGTGGCTCGGGCGAATGGTTCGAAATTGTTGACACGCAACACCCTCTAGCACAAGGTATCCCATCCCCCTTTTACGTTAGTGGAAATTTGGGCTTCTATACCGCAGAAGATGTTGATGTGGTTGCCAAACGCCAGAATAATAATGGCAGCTTAGTTCTAGGCAAAAATATTGGTAAAGGGCATATAGCCTTGATAGGTTTTTATTATATGCCAACTAATAATTATATGGCTCGCATCGTAGCTAATGCTGTGCAATGGTACGACAATGACATATCCTGGCTAACCGCAACACCAATCACAGGAACCGTCCCTGGATATGATGCATTGGATGTTCAAATTACACTCGACACCACCGGCTTGCAACCGGGCTTATACACAGCCAAGATCATTGTCAATACAAATGATCCTTATACGCCCACCCAGATGTTGCCTGTCAGCATGGAGGTACAGGCAATAGCCAGCATGGGACAGGTGATAGGTACGGTGAGCGATGCCTGGACAGGAAACCCGCTAAGAGCAACTGTGCAGTTACAAGGTGTATACACGACAACTGCTGATCCCTCCTACGGTATTTGGGCTGAAACGGGTGAGTATACGTTAACAACATTTGCCGCTGGCTACATGACAGAAACCGTTACTGTTGTCATCCCGGCCGGAGGTGTAGTAACACAAAATCTGGCCCTGATTCCGGCACAGCCGCGCCTGGAAGGGATGCCAGAGAGTATCAATGTAACGGCTGCGTCTGGTTCTGTAACTGCCTACAATTTCACACTCTCCAATACTGGACCGCAACCGCTTGACTATACCTGGCGTGAAATCAGCCCTACCAATCCATCCTTATTCGCACCAATGGACCTGAGCGGTAAAAACATCCTCTATGACAGGTCACACGGAGGTGCTGCGATTAACTATTTCGACGAGATGATACAAGACATTATCGACGCCGGCGGTGTGATTACGGAAAACTACACTCATCCGGTAACAGACATGATACTTTCACAGTATGATGTATTGTGGGTGAGCTGTTGTGGGTATACACACTGGACAGATGATGAGTTAACGGCCGTATCAAACTGGGTAGCAAATGGAGGGGCACTCTTCATTCACAGTGGCAATTCATACACAACTCAAGATTTGGCGAACCTGTTTGGCATTGAATACGTGCCCGGCTCATACTATACGGGCCTTACCAGTAATATACACCCACACCCAACAACAGATGGAATCGACGAAATTTATATAGATTCTGGGACTGAGGCACTAACCTCAACACAAGCCATTGACATTCTTGTACATGATGTAGTTAATTACCCGATAGCAGCTGCGTATCAATACTATGGTGGACGCATCGTCATTGTAACTGTCCCTATTTTCAGTGATTACATTATTAACGATGCCGATAATCGTGCATTTGCGTTGAACATCATGAATTGGTTGGCTGCTCCTGTTTACAGCAATGTGCCGTGGACAAGCATCAGTCCCCTTACAGGTACGATTCCGGCCTATGACAACCAGAATTACACACTAACATTTGACGCCACAAGCCTCCCTCCTGGCACCTATAACATGGTAATGGCTTTGCAACAAAATGATCCGGCACAAGATCCCGTTTTATATGTTCCTGTGACACTGAACGTGATAACACAAACTGTGGCGGTTTCGGCTGTGCCTGACACGACAACGAACACGGCCGTTCCCGGTCACACAGCTACCTATCACATCCTCATCACCAACGACGGCAACGCACCAGACAGCTTCACTATTACAGCAGATGGTATATGGGATGCAGCTTTGTCAACGAACACGACAGGTGAACTAGCTGGCGGCGAGTCATTTATGTTAATTGTAGACATCTCCGTTCCGGCCAATGCCACCATTGGCAGCGCTGACATGACTACCATCACGGTTACTTCAGATGTAAATCCCAATGTTAGCGTAGACGTTATGCTCACAACAACTGCCGACTTGCTGCGACTGTATTTACCAACTGTCATGCGACCTTAATAGGATGTTTGTTAGATAGTATGAGAGTGCGATAGTGACATCACTATCGCACTCTCATATAGCGACAAAGTTACAAATCGCGCCGCGTAAAGCTCCACAAGGCGAACCCCACCATGCCCGCCATGTACAAAACCGCATAAACCAACATGGCATCACTCGGCTGCGAAGCAACCGTGAACGGGCCGGCCATCATTGGACTGCTGGTGAACGCTGGCTGAAACAAAGTCAGCGCCTTTTTCCACAAAATTTCGCTGGGCATAATCAGGCTGGCGACAATCCCAATGTCAACGGCCGTTTCATTGCGCACAATCGCCCCAATTTGCTCCACCCAACCGCCG
>JACJXQ010000014.1 GCA_020636495.1 Chitinophagales bacterium
CGGAAGCTGGTATGGGCGAAATGCATCATGACATGGAAGGTATGCATGATGATATGCACATGGCGCATGCAAAAATGGACCCCGTATGCGAAATGGATTATGACGCATCATGGACTGAGTATTCTGTTAATGGAACAGATACTATGTGGTTTTGCAGCGAAACATGCAAAGGCGCCTACGAGGGCAATCCTGAAAAGTATACCAAAGAAAAATAACTTTCAAGGAAATCATATTAAACAGTCCCGCAAAACCTGCGGGACTGTTTTTGTTATAATACCTTTCATTAAATTTGATGTATGAGCAGCTTTAGCATTAAAGGTCAGTTGACAGATGTTTTTCAGAGACGTATATACCCGGCCGAGATAACGATCACAGATGGAAAAATTTCAGAGATAATAGAAATAAGCAATGCTCCCGCACAATACATTATGCCTGGCTTTGTAGACGCGCATGTGCATATTGAAAGCTCTATGCTGGTGCCTGCTGCATTTGCAAGACTGGCCGTTGTGCATGGTACAATCGCCACTGTTTCTGACCCGCACGAAATAGCCAATGTGTGTGGCCCGGAAGGCGTGCAATATATGATAGATGACAGTAAGCGCTCACCTTTCAAATTCTTTTTCGGCGCACCTTCATGTGTCCCCGCTACGTTCTTTGAAACTGCAGGTGCGCATATTGATGCCAGAGCAACGGAAGAGTTGCTGACGAATCCTGATATATGGTACCTGGCAGAGATGATGAATTTTCCGGGCGTGCTGCATAAAGATGAAGAAGTAATGGCTAAAATAGCGGCAGCGAAAAAGATAGGTAAACCGGTTGACGGACATGCACCGGGGTTGCGTGGTGATGACGCCGCTGCGTATGCTGCTGCGGGAATAACAACTGATCATGAATGCTTTACAATAGGAGAGGCGCAGGATAAGCTGAAGCTGGGTATGAAAATACTGATACGCGAGGGTAGCGCCGCAAGAAACTTTGAAGAACTGGTACCGCTGTTTGCAACACATGCCGACAGGTTGATGTTTTGCAGTGATGACAAACATCCCGATGAGTTGGTAGTGAGTCATATCAATGCATTGGTAAAAAGAGCATTGGCTAAAGGTTATGAGTTGTTTGATGTATTACGTGCCGCAAGCGTCAACCCGGCAGAGCATTACAATATACCGGTCGGTTTGCTGCGCAATGGGGATGCAGCAGATTTTGTTGTGGTTGACAACCTTGACGACTTTAATATTCTGCAGACCTATATCAATGGTGAGTTAGTAGCTGAAAATGGTAAGTCGAAGCTGGAAGCAGTAGATATCAAGCCCATCAATAACTTCAATATATCACATAAGAAGGTGAGCGATTTTGAAATGAAAGCAACTGCCGTAGCGCCGCAGATAAGGGTAATAGAAGCACTGGATGGCCAGTTAGTGACCAATGAGATATTGGTCACAGGCAAAGTGGTTAACGGCTGCTTGGTGAGCGATGTAGACAATGACATCTTGAAAATGGCGGTGGTAAACCGGTACGATGACAACGCACCGGTATCAACAGCATTTATTAAAAATATAGGCATAAAAGCGGGCGCGCTGGCTTCTACTGTTGCACACGACTGTCACAATATAATTGCGGTAGGCGCTGATGATGAGGCGCTTTGTAAAGCTGTAAATGCATTGGTAGATTGCCGTGGTGGGGTAGCCGTGGTTGACAAACAGGGTGAGGTAGCTGTATTGCCTCTGCCCATAGCAGGACTGATGGCGGATACGGATGGATATACCGTAGCAGAGCGTTATTCAGCCATTGATAAAAAAGCAAAAGCCCTGGGCTCTCGCCTCAGGGCTCCTTATATGACTTTGTCGTTTATGGCGCTGCTGGTAATACCTGCACTCAAGCTCAGCGATAAAGGACTCTTCAACGGTGGTAAGTTTGAATTTACACCTGTTGAGGTCTGAGTTTACTGTTCATTATAAGCTTTCAGCGCTGCTTCCAGGCAGTCCATAGCTTTGTTGATATCGTCTTTGTTCAGTACATAGGCCAGTCTTACTTCCCTGTGTCCCTGCCCGATTGTAAAATAGAAACCGGCAGCAGGTGCCATCATCAGTGTTGCACCATTGTAAGAGAACTCTTCCAGCAACCACTGGCAGAAAGTTTCACTGTCATCAACAGGCAGCTCAGCCATAGCATAGAAGGCACCGCCAGGCATAGGGCATTTTACGCCCGGCATAGCTTGTAGCCTGCTCACCAGCAGGTCGCGGCGGGCATTATATTCAGCGTGAACATCATCAAAATAATCAGCCGGCAGGTCGCAGGCAGCTTCGCCAAGTATCTGTGCCAGCGAGGGCGGGCTCAGCCTTGCCTGTGCGAATTTCATGGCTGCATCCAACACCTGCTGGTTCTTGGTGACCAATGCGCCTATACGGGCACCACAGGCACTGTACCTTTTAGAGATGGTATCCAGCAGTATCGCGTTTTGCTCCATACCTTCCAGCGTCAGGGCAGAGATATGCTCTCGTCCATCATAGCAGAACTCCCTGTATGCTTCATCGCTGAACAGGAAGAGGTTGTTCTTCAGGCATATATCACGCAGAATGCCCAGCTCCTCGGCACTGTAAAGGTAGCCTGTAGGGTTATTGGGGTTACATATCATGATGGCCTTGGTACGTGTAGTGACTGCCTGCTCAAAAGCCGATATGGACGGCAGGGCGAAATCCTCATCAATAGTAGAGGAGATAGGAATGATATTTACACCCGCGCTGGTAGCAAAACCATTATAGTTAGCATAAAAAGGCTCAGGGATGATGATCTCATCACCGGGATCCAGGCAGCTCATGATAGCAAACAGGATAGCCTCAGAACCGCCAGTCGTCACAATGATCTGGTTGTGGTTCACGTGAACATTATGACCGGCGTAGTAGCCTACCAGCTTTTTGCGGTAGCTTTCGAAACCGGCGCTATGGCTGTACTCCAGCACTTTCATATCAGTGTGGCGCACAGCGTCTAATATTACCTGTGGCGTTTCTATATCAGGCTGGCCGATATTCAGGTGGTATACCTTGGTGCCCCTGGCTTTGGCAGCCTCGGCATACGGCACTAATTTCCTGATCGGGGAGGGCGGCATTGACGAGCCGCGATGAGATATTACTGGCATGGCGCAAAAATAGATATTCCAGCCCTATATCACGCATATAGGCATAAAAAAACCCGGCCTTGGCCGGGTTGTATATAAAGGCGTTATTATTATCCTTTTGTTTCGTCAGTTGCCGGTTTTGCGGTAACGGTACCTTTGATGTGCAGCTCGTACACCTCTTTATCGTCAGGGTTTACAGCGTTAGACTTGATAAAGATGTCTTTGCTGAAAGGACCTACACGATGGTCGGTAGAGTAAACTACTTTGATCTTGGATGATTTACCGGGCAGGATGGGCTGCTTAGGCCAGTCGGGGCTGGTGCAACCGCAAGATGCGGTAACGCTCTGGATGATCAGGGGTTCTTTACCTGTATTTTTGAAATCGAAGTAGTGAGTCACCTCGGGGCCTTCGGGTATAGTACCAAAGTCATGAGCTGTTTCTTTGAATTCGAATTTCGGAGCATTCTTATTCTCCTGCGCCTGTGCAGTGAAAACGCTCAATACGGTAACGCAGGCGGCTAATACTAATTGTTTCATATTCGTTTGTTTAAACCTTATTTAGAGATCATTGATTTGGCAGGAGCGGGAGCAGAACCTGTCGGAGCTGCTTCAACTGAACCTTTGATGGTCAGTACTTTGGTACCTGCGTTAGATACAACCGTGATAGATTTGGTGAATCCACCCGGGCGTTTGTCAGTATTATAGCTGGCCTTTACCACACCTGTTTTGCCGGGCAGTACGGGCTCTTTAGACCATATTGGCGTAGTACAACCGCAAGACGCGTTAACGGTCTGCAGGTTGATAGGCTCTTTACCTGTATTCTTGAAAGTGAATTCATACTCAGCAGCCGGACCTTCAGGAACGGTACCGAAGTCGTGAACTTCTGTTTCAAATGCCATGTTCTCAACGGTAAGAGTAGTAGCCGGCTTGTCATCAGCATTCACTATTGCCTGTTGCTGCGCGGTTGTGGCCGATGCAGGAGCCGCATGGTCGTGGCCTGCATGTGCATCGTGCGATTGTGCGAAACCGTAACTTCCTGTCAGCACTGCCAGACCCATTAATAGTAATACTTTTTTCATCTTATATATACTTTTTTAGTGATTGTGTACACAAATATAATGCCTAAGGCGCCAAATAAACCCTTATAAGTTTGTTAATCCGTGTTAAACATCCGCTAACTTCGCGGATACGCAATTTACCTTTTATAGCGCAATTAACCATAAAAAGCATGGCAGATTTCGAAGCAGACGTAAAGCAGGCGGTAGTCACACTCAACGACGGCGGTGTTATTCTTTACCCCACAGACACCATATGGGGCCTCGGTTGCGATGCTTTTAACGCAACTGCGGTAGACAAAGTCTTCGCACTGAAGAACCGCCCGAAGGAGAAAAGCCTCATCATTCTGCTGGCCGAAGCAAAGGATATCCTGCAATATGTGGCCGCTCCGCATCCTGATATTATAGATATAGTTCAATCATTTGAACGCCCTACTACGGTGATATACGACCATGCGCTGGGCTTTCCCGACAACGTAGTGCACGAGAATGGCAGCATCGGCATACGCGTCACCACCGACGCTTTTTGCAAATCGCTGATAAAGCGGCTGGGCAGGCCCATCATCTCTACATCGGCCAACGTAAGTGGTGCACCTTCAGCGGCTTTCTACGGGCAAATAGACCAACACATCATCTCCGGCGCCGATTATGTGGTGCAATACAGGCAGGACGACACCACGCCTGTACAGGCTTCGCGCATTGTCAAGATCAACGACGACGGCAGTCTTGACATAATCAGGGCGTAATTTTTAAAAACCTGATTAGCTTTGCGGCATGGAAATACCCTGCACAGCAGATGAGCAAGCACTGTTTAAGGCAATGGCGCAAGTGGCTGCAGACACGAACACACCCTGCTACATAGTAGGTGGTTTTGTGCGCGACAAGCTGCTGAACCGCCCTACCAAAGACATAGACTTTGTGTGCCTGGGCAGCGGTATAGACATGGCGCATGCCGTAGCGGCGGCGTTGCCGGGCAGGCATAAGGTCAACTTTTTTAAGAACTTCGGTACGGCCCAGTTTCGTTACAAAGACTTCGACCTGGAGTTTGTAGGTGCCCGAAAGGAGAGCTACAGCCACGATTCGCGCAAACCCATAGTAGAAGAAGGCACGCTGGACGACGATCAGAAACGCCGCGATTTTACCATCAACGCGCTGGCCATCAGCCTGAATAAGGACGACTACGGTGCGCTGGTAGACCCTTTCAACGGGGTGCAGGATATGGAAGATAAGCTCATCCGCACGCCGCTCGACCCGGATATTACCTTCAGCGACGATCCCCTGCGCATGATGCGATGTATCCGCTTTGCCACCCAGCTGAGCTTTACCATTCACGAAGAGTCGTGGCAGGCGATAGCGCGGAACAAGGACCGTATCAAGATCATATCCTTCGAGCGGATAACCGACGAGCTGAATAAGATCATGCTCACGCCGAAGCCTTCCGTTGGCCTCGACCTGCTGTACCGCAGCGGATTGCTGGACGTATTCTTTCCGCAACTGGTAGCGCTGGCGGGCGTGGAGTATATAGACGGCAAAGGCCATAAAGACAACTTTTACCACACGCTACAGGTAGTAGACAACGTAGCCGACCGCAGTACCGACCTGTGGCTGCGCTGGGCCGCCCTGCTGCACGATATAGGCAAACCCGCCACCAAACGTTTTGAAAAGGGCCACGGGTGGACCTTTCACGGGCACGATGCTGTGGGTGAGCGCATGACCTACAGGATATTCCGCCAGATGAAGTTGCCACAGAACGAAAAGATGAAGTACGTAGGTAAGCTGGTGGCCCTGCACCTGCGTCCCATCAGCCTGAGCAAAGAAGATATCACCGACTCGGCCATGCGCCGCCTGCTGTTCGATGCGGGAGACGACCTGGAAGACCTGATGATACTCTGCGAGAGCGACATTACCTCGAAGAACAAACAGAAGGTGCGCCGCTACTTAGACAACTTCGAGGCCGTGCGCCAGCGCCTGAAAGAAGTGGAGGAGTCGGACAAGATGCGCAACTGGCAGCCGCCCATAGACGGGGAGGAGATCATGACCCTATTTGGCCTAAAGCCTTCGCGCGAGGTAGGCAAGCTGAAGACGGCCATCCGCGAGGCGATACTGGATAACCTCATCCCCAATACCCGCGAGGCGGCTTACGAGTTCCTGCTGCAACAGGCCGCCGAAATGGGGCTGAAGCCTGTGGAGTAGGCAGTGCACCATTTTCATTTTATACATTAACGAAAAACTTCGTGCGTTTGTCCTGCGGTGAAAACCTGCTTTTTTGTATCGTTTTGTATCGTTTTTACCTTTTTATTGTGGGGTGTAGTAGAAATACATTTCATAGTGGTGTTTTTGTTATGTATAACTGTGGCGCAGTGCCATCCGGCTGTTAAGTAATGTTAAGTAAATGATGATCGTTTTACTTAACATTTATCCGTTTTGCGGGTTGTACAGTATGTCAAAGAGCGTGCTACCTACGGGTAGTATTTATTTACAA
>JACJXQ010000015.1 GCA_020636495.1 Chitinophagales bacterium
AATGATGTGATTAGCGAGATAGACACGAAAACCAAAATCAGCTATGAGCAGACCATACAATATAAAAAAGTGATGCAGGAAATGGGAACGTTTCAATAAATGAGTGAGTCACCGGTAAGGCGGTTGTGGGGGGAGATTTGCAGTTATTAGGTTAAATTTAACTAACACATAAGGAACGCTTATACTATGTATGATGGAAATAACTAAGTAATAGCTAATTTTACACCCCTGTTTTACAATTACAGGCAAACAAAATCTGATATTACTGCCGATGGCAATCCTGGGAAATCTCATATCTCGTTCGTTACGTCTTAAAAAACAATTCGACCTGCCGGTTGCTACGCCGGAAAAATACCAACGCAATACTTTGCGTCATTTGCTGGAGAAAGCACGCTACACTGCTTTTGGTAAAAAATACGGATTTTCTGATATGCTCGACCAGGAGCTGGACTTTATGACCGCCTTCAGGAGCAAGGTGCCTGTACATAATTACAATAAGATGTACGACCAATGGTGGTATCGCTGCCAGGA
Source organism: Chitinophagales bacterium (assembly GCA_020636495.1). NCBI lineage: Bacteria > Pseudomonadati > Bacteroidota > Chitinophagia > Chitinophagales > Chitinophagales bacterium. The sequence continues at coordinate 532 of JACJXQ010000015.1, forward strand.
AGGTGAGGAAAATGTTACCTGGCCGGGAAAGGTCAAGTACTTTGCCCTGAGTTCCGGTACCAGCGAAAGCGCCAGCAAGCACATCCCGGTTACCCAGGACATGATTAAGTCTATCAAAAAAGTAGGCTTTAAGCAGTTGTACAGCATGACGGACTTTAACGTGCCGCCTGCGGCTTTCCAGAAAGGGGTATTAATGCTGGGTGGAACAACATCATTGTTTGAGAAAGGGGAGTATTACGAGGGCGATATGAGTGGTATCAGTGCCAAGAACATGCCTAAGTGGTTGTCGTCACTATTCTACAAGCCCGGTCAGAAGATATCACGCCGCCCCAATTGGGAAGACCGTATCAAGCTCATAGTACGCAACGCCCGCAAGTGGGATGTTGGTACTGTGTGTGGTGTGCCTGCCTGGGTGCAGATAGTAATGGAAGAAGTGATTCGCTACCATAAGGTGAAGCATATACATGAGATATGGCCTAACCTGAGCATTTATATCCACGGTGGTGTAAGCTTTGAGCCATATCGTGAAAGCTTTAAAAAACTGCTTGGTAAGGATATCACATACATTGAAACTTACATGGCAAGCGAAGGTAGCTTTGGTTTCAAAGCCCGCCCTGGCGACCATGGTATCAGGTTGGTGCTGAATGTGGGCATATTCTACGAGTTTGTCCCTTTCAACGAAAAGAACTTTGATGAGGATGGCAATATCAGGGAAAATGTTGAAAGTGTGATGCTGCACGAGGTAGACGAGCAGACCAACTATGCGGTAATGATAAGTACTTGTGCAGGTGCATGGCGCTATATCATAGGCGATGTGGTACGTTTCACCAATGCAAAGGAGCATGAAATAGCTATTGTTGGACGTACCAAGCAGTTCCTGAGCCTGTGTGGTGAGCACCTCAGCGTAGATAATATGAACAAGGCCATAGAAATTGTGGCCCGTAAGCTGAATATAGAGATACATGAGTTCACTGTTGCCGGCTTCAAATATGAGAACCTCTTCGCACACCGTTGGTACATCGGCACCGAGGATGAGAACGTAGATGCCAACGCTGTAAAAGAGCTGTTGGACCAGACACTCAGCGAACTGAACGATGACTATGCAGTAGAGCGTACCTCAGCACTGAAGGAGATATTTGTTGAGGTATTGCACAACGATGTCTTCTACGACTATATGAGGGCCATTGGTAAAAGTGGTGCTATGAGTAAGTTCCCCCGTGTGATGAAGGGTGAGACATATGTGAAATGGGCTACATGGCTGGCCAGTAACAATGTAAAGACGCTGGCAAGTAACTAAGACTTTTTCATGTATTCATAATGAGCCTGGGCTATGCGTATGTCGCCATAGCTATAGTCCTCGGGTAGCAGGTCTTTGATAGGTTTGGCAGCAACGGTTTGCCCGGTCTGCTCTATCAGTTCCAGTATCTTATTCAGCTTATGTCGCGGCAGAAATTTAGTCGCGCTTATCTCTCCGTCCAGGATGAATGCAGTCAGGTGCCCGGCAATAGTATTGACTGATAGCTTACGTTGTTCGGCTATTTCGTCTATTGTATGCCCCTGCTGAAACAGCTCGAAGCTGATGCGCTGCGTATTACTGATAGTTGGTTTGTCCATACTTGATTTACGTTCGCGCTTGGGTGCTTTGAGTTGGATGCGCGTCTCAAGATTGTGCTCATGGGCGTAAGCCTGTAGCACCTGCATAAATGCCGGTCCGTATTTGCTCACTTTGTAATCGCCAAAACCAGATATGCGACGCAGCTCATCCGACCGTAAAGGAAGGTAAGTTGCCATATCCAGCAATGTGTTGTCGCCTACTATAATATATGCAGGTACATTCTCTTGTTCGGCTATTTCGCGGCGGCGCTCTTTCAGTAGGTTCAGCAGGTCACTATGGTATTCTGGTGCTTTGGTAGCTATAACAGATGCTTCTTTCGGCTTCTTGAAGGTTACGGTCACCTCCATTCTGCCCTGCAATATGTCACGACTCTTGTCGTTCAGTATAAGTGCCGGGTAGGCGCTGTCTTCCAGGGTTACCAATCCTTGCTGCAGCATCTGCCTGATGATGACCTGCCATTCATCCTTCTTCAGGTCTTTACCTATGCCGTAGGTCTTTATTGCTTTATGTTCAGGTACTATTTTTGCACTGTTAGAACCCCGCAGGAAGTCGATGATGTAATCCGTACCATATCGCTCTTTGGTACGTACTACCGCTGATAATACCTTCTGTGCTTCGATGGTCATATTACGGTGTTCCAGGTTGCTCAGGCAGTAATCACAACTACCGCAATAGCCCGGCGCCTGTTCGCCAAAGTAGTTGAGTATATATTGCCGCCTGCAGCCCTCATACTCTGCAAACTCTTTCATTTGCATGAGTTTCTTCTTCAGTATGTTGGTCTGTTGCGCATTGTTCTCTACAGTAATAAAACGCATCAGCTTGCTGATGTCACCGGAAGTGTAGTAGAGAATAGCGTCGCTGGGTAGTCCGTCCCTGCCGGCACGCCCTGTCTCCTGGTAGTAGCCTTCCATATTCTTGGGTACGTCGTTGTGCATCACAAACCGTACGTTCGACTTGTCTATGCCCATGCCAAAAGCGATGGTAGCAGCAATGATCTTTATTTCATCCCGTTGAAACAGCTCCTGTATCCTTGCACGCTCATCACTGTTCATGCCTGCATGATAAAAGGCAGCTTTGTAGCCCATTTGTTTCAGCTTATTGGCAATGCTTTCCGTACTTGCCCGGGATAGGGTGTATATGATACCACTATCGTTACGATGCTCACTAAGGTAATGCAGCATCTGCTCAAAAGCTTTGCGCTTGGGTTGTATGTAGTAGCTTATATTGGCACGATTGAAGCTGGAGATATACACCTGCGGATTTTGTAGTGCCAGCTTGTCAACAATATCCTTTTGAGTGATCTTATCAGCACTGGCAGTAAGCGCAATTACCGGTATTCCCCGGAAATGCTTTTTCAGTGCGGACAGTCCCAGGTATTCAGGGCGAAAATCATGCCCCCATTGAGATATACAGTGTGCTTCATCAATAGCGAATAGAGAGCAGTTAAGTGTAGTCAGGAAATTGATGAACTGCGTTCCGCTGCTGAATAGCCGTTCGGGTGCCAGGTACAACAGCTTTATCTCTCCGTTGCGTACCGCATTGATAACATGTCCTTGTTCTGTATTGCTGAGTGTAGAATTAAGATACGCTGCCCTGATACCATTGGCCTGTAGTGCATCAACCTGGTCTTTCATCAGGGCTATCAGTGGTGAAATGACCACCGTTAACCCGTCAAGCAGCATAGCCGGTAGCTGGTAGCAGATAGACTTTCCCCCACCTGTAGGCATTATAGCCAGCACGTCCTTACCTATCAGTACTGATTCTATTATAGGCTGTTGGTTCAGCCTGAATTCATCATACCCGAAAAAGTGTTTCAGTGCGCGGTGTATGGGGTACTGCTTCATCAGCGTGAAAATACTGAATCATCGCTTATCAGCCTGAAATTGTGTATAACTAGGCTTAGTAGAAGATTTTGACAGGTTTGCTTTGTATGATACCTGTTTCATATGCCTGATCAAACAGCGTATCTATTGCTTTTGTACCTGTATCTCCCAACGTGGTAGTGTATTCATTCACATAAAGCTCTATGTGCTGGCGCATCACATCTTCCTGCATTTCCTGTGAATTGCTTGTGATAAACGGCCCCAGTCTTGGGTAATATTTCCAGGCATATAGCACACTGTCTTTTATGATGTTGTCAATAGTGGTTATCAACTCTTTGCTGAAACTCCTGCGTGCTACAATTCCGCCCAGTGGTATTGCGGCTTGTACAGTTTGTTCCCACCAGTCACCCAGGTCTATCAGTTTGAACAGGCCTTTGGCCTGGTAAGTGAACCTATTTTCGTGTATGATAAGTCCTGCGTCCACTGCTCCGCTTAATACTGCATCTTCTATTTCGCTGAATACATAGGGTATTTTGTTCTTGGCCTCAGGATGAGCCAATGATAACAGCAGGTTGGCCGTAGTGTTTACCCCAGGAATGGCTATGCGCAATTGCGAAAGGTCTTTCAACTCCATTGGCATTTTTGCTATAAGCAATGGGCCTACGCCTTTGCCCAGCGCACTGCCACTGTTCAACAGTGCATATTTATCTACTACATGCAGAAAAGTATTGTAACTGAGCTTGGTCACATCCAGCTTTTCTTCAAGCGCCCATTTGTTCAAGGTTTCCACATCTTCCAACATGTATTGAAACATAATGCCTTTAGTGTCTACCTTACCATTTACCATCGCATCGAAGATAAACGTGTCATTGGGGCAGGGGCTAAATCCTAATGTGAGTCTCATAATACCATGCAATTTAATATTGTTACGAAAAATGAAGCAGCATGTTTTAATAATATAGCTATTTTAGAAGCTTATAACAACTATGCTGTTCAAAAGGTTCCTGGTGCTGTTTGTCCTGTTCCCGCTCTGCTCGTTTGCACAAAACGAAAAGCTTGCGGGTTATGGTATTGAGGTCAATCCTGTTTATGGAAAGATCATCAAGCATAACTATATCTTTCCACCGTTGCCGGACCATTCATATGCTCTGGATGTAAATATACTGAAACGTACAGCAGGTAAAAAGGAATGGCAGCAAAGGAGGAACAACCCGCTCATA
>JACJXQ010000016.1 GCA_020636495.1 Chitinophagales bacterium
TCCATTCGCATCTAATGAATATTGGAGCAGTTTGTTATCAGGATAATATCGAAAAACTTGTATACCCTTACCGGGTATAATTTTACTTTCTACTCTATGCCCCAAATCATAAGTATACAAGTATTGACTCCCATTAGGGTCCGTAATACTCGCCAAGTCGCCATGGTTATCATAGCTAAAAATTGTCATGCCGCCTTCAGCATTGCGAAACTTGCCCTGCCTATCAATGAAATCGGTTAGAATATCTGACGAATTCCCTTTTTCATCTATGGTTGTCACTTTGTAGTAGTTATCCTCGCTACTGTATTGTTGTTCTACATGATTGCCATCCGGGAAAATTGACCGGTATATCCTGTTTAATGGAGACTGCTCATACAAATAATCGGTATAGGTGCCTACCTGATAGGTTTCCCTGGCAATACGGCCTGCATCATCATAAAATATTTCCTGCTTGGGTACCCCATTATGCAATTGTTTGATCAACCGGCCCAAGCCGTCAAATTCTTCTTCAACGATTTGAGTAGGCGCATCAGAGTAGGTTGTTGTACTTGTGATTCGGTTAGGCGCCCCGTAGTCATAGGTATATGTTGAAGCCACATTGCCCCCGCGAGCCGTACTCACTCCTAAACGTTGAAATCCATCATATACATAATTTACTTCCTGGCCGTCAATATCCGTAAACTTTTCTAACAGCCGGGAATTTGCATAGTATTTCCATTTCGGGCGCCAATCTTTATATTTCTTTCCTACTAATAAACCTCTATCCCAGTAATATGACTCTGCTTCTTCCAATTCAGTTCGGGTTACCGTAGTTGGGAAGGCTTTGCTATCATATGCATTAACCACGGCCCTAAGATCCCAATCTCCCTCCCAAATATAATACTTATATGGCAGGCATTTGCCCCCAAAGGAACTGTACTCTAGTTTTGCTCCGCCCGCTGGGGTTCCATTAATATTATTCTTAATTTCCACGGGAATACCTATCATATATTTATCCACCAAACAGGCAGAATGGCTGGCGGCCATAGCATAAATGTACTCCGTCCGGTGAAGATTTCCGTCGCTATTGACAAACGACTCTGCTATCGGGTTTGTAGGTTTGCCATCAATAGTATACTCGTAAGTAGTCGTCTTTATAGCCCCATCCATGCTTGATTCAGTGGACTGTAGTTGTATCCATTCGGAAATGACTTTGTAAAATATTACACCATATTGGGCCAATTCCTGGTAGTTAACAATATATTCTCCTGGTTCAGCGCTATAACATATTAAATATAAAGTGTCACAGTCATCGCCTTCCAAAAAGGTGACCGGTGTCCCAAAAACTTCTCCTAAATGGCATAATAATATCCACTCATCTTCCGGCGTCTCATCACATTGAACGCCTAAAGGCTGAGGACAAGGATATTGGTCAAGCGCTTTATACACCATGAGGGCATTTACATTCCCTTTGGGGATAAACCCGTATTGGTTAATTGTATGGCCTACCTCTTCATCATCGCTGGTAAATACTCTTGATTCCAACAGTAACCCGGATTTCCAGCTCATGTCAACATAGGCTGCATCAAAAAGCATGTCTATCGAAGAGGGGGGCAGAGTCAAGTCCAAGCCAGCCCCGGCTAAAGGCAATATAGGAGCTGGGGCAGGCCGAATATCTGGCACAATGAGAAATTTGTTATATGTTTTACCGAACTCACCATCTTCCCCTGTCATTTCCCATACCTCACTATATTGCACCTCATCTCCTGCTGTATTAGTAAGGTGTTGGAAACTGCTGGATTGCAGCACATTATTGACCGCCATATAATAATTATCACATATGTCGTGCATTAAGGCGCTGGGATAACAAAAGCCTTCACACCTTAACACCTGTTTTTCAGTATAGGCATACCGGGGCATCTTGCCAACTCTAACCCCACTTGAAGTATCTGAGCAACCAGAATTTGATTTGGTATATTTATATTTCCTGATAGTTTTATTCCCATTGTTATCATCTGTGGCCACCAACGCAATCCTAATCCCTCCGTAGGGCTCGTTGGCCACTTCTTCGGTTCCTGTTATTGTTTGATAATGGACTGTTATCAATGCTTCTTCTCCATCCAGGTAATCATCCGGGTTATATGGGTTGGAGCACCCCGCAGGTAAACCATGGCTAACACTCGCTATCACCTCATAATCTCCAGGCAATAAGTACACTGGAATATTACCAGCCAGGGTATTGGGGCACCCATTACCAACATACCCTCTTGAAAATACTACGCTATTATTAGCGGTATTTACTATTTTTACTCCCGCAGCATCATAAGGCGCTGTCATTTTAACCTCAAAATCCACTACCACCTGCTGCCAAAAAGCAATAGACAATGGCTCTGTTGTTTCATAAGGATTAGGAGGGTTGTTGGCAGGATGGTTCCAAAGAGCAGTAGCAGTTACTGTCGCATCTCCAATAATACTTTGAGTGGCGCAAACGCCTATTTCATTCCCCTCGTATACAAATTCCTTACTGGCCCCTGTGGGAAAAAATATCTTTTTCAAAGATCCATAATAACTCTTTTCAGGGTTTGGAGAACGGTCAGCCCCCACTAGATACTGGTCCGTATTTAAAGATTCCAATCCTGGGGTAAAGTATTGGTAATTATTAGCCCCATTATAGTAACCCCAATGGTCTTGTGAAAAGGATAGCCGGGGGGGTAGGTTTTCGCCATTATAATATTCAAAGTGGTAAGGCGGCTTCGACACACCCGCTTCGCCAGATTCAATAATATCTGTTAAATACATTCGATATTTTGACGCCTCGTTATTGGAATAGCTTGTTTGGCTGGAATGCCAAAAATCTTGTACGAAGTCAAATTTCCGGAGAATTGCCCCTGATGCGCCTCGAACCTCGATTCTGTCCAGCCTGTTTGACCCTGTAAGCGTACCAAGGTCAAGCCGTGAGCCACTACTCACAAAAGCCACTGAAAAATAATATCCTGACGTAGAGGAAATAGAAGCTAGGCGCCATCCCCTGTCTCTTTTACTAGTGATAGAACGCCGGTTTTCATAGCTTGAATAAGAAATACCGGGGCAGCAGCTGGCCTCAACTATACTCTGAGGCACAATATGTTTTTCGAAGTAGTTTAGCTCATATTCCTGGGTGAAACTTTGATAGATAAAGTTGACAACCTCTCCTGTATTAGGGTTTTCTATTTTTGACAAATGCCATGCTGTGGGAACCTCAACGTATTCTCCCTGAGGAGGAGGGGTTGGGTTCGGCCCTCCTGACAGAGTCGTCGATTTATCAATATAACCGCGCTCACCAAACGTGTAAATTAGCCCATCAGGCGTTGTGGCCTTAAATGTTGGCCCATATAAAAATCCCCCTACAACTTCAATCTTTATATCACTGTATGGAATTGTTACAATTTCACCATCATTCCCGAATACAAATTTACCACTATGCCCGTTGAAGCTGTATGAAAAGACATCGGGTTCACTATCGTAGTTAAGCGTTTCAGCCGCGTTCTCGATAAATTCAATTGAGGCTGGATCAACAGAAAATTCTCCTGGGGCTTGCCCCCCCACATTTAGAAAGCCAAATGATGCTTCATCGGGGACTCCCTTTACTGTCCTGGATATCATTCCTCCTGCAAACAGAGACCACCCTAAGCCAACCCAGGATGAGACTTCATCTACTTTAACCCCCTTTCCCTGATAACTCACTGAAATAGGGACACTGATGCCATTAGCCTCCAATGTATATAATGGAATTGAAACACCCGGGGTACCAGTATGGAGACTAACCGGCACATCAATGTAACCAGAAATCGCGGATGCGGTGGGCGTAGGAGGCAAAAGGCTTGCCGTGGGGTCGTCAATAGAAGCCTGAGCTAGTGCCCCCTTAATAGAAATAAACAAAAAGCTAAGCAAAAAAATAAGACAAAGAGTCCTGCTTAACTTGGTTGGCATAGCCTTCATTTTGTCTGATTTTGGCGTCATGATCCTGTGTGTTTTTTCAGGGTTATTTCTTTGCAAAACGATATCACCTCCAAGCCTGGCAAGTGGCTTGACTGTATTTGCAGTGTTCAATTGTCTTTCCGGC
>JACJXQ010000017.1 GCA_020636495.1 Chitinophagales bacterium
GCTGATAGCACTGGAACCACCGGCCGGTATCATTGTATTGCGCGACCTTTTTTTAGAGAACACCGTATACCCCCACGACGCACCCCTGACCAAAGATCTGTTCTTCAGCGGGCATGTGGCCAGTATATGGATCTACTTTTTGTGTGCGCAGAGGAAATTCCTGAAAGTATATTTCGTAGCCGCCACACTATGTATGGCCTTTATGTTGCTGAGCATGCGCGTGCATTACAGCTATGATGTGTATGGTGCGATATTCTTTACCACGCTCATCTACTTCGCCCCATCCAGAATAAGACAATATTATACTGCCAGGCAGGCAGTGCCGGTTGAGTAGCCAACACCTCAACATTGCCCGCAAATTGGATTATCTTGTGCATAGATGTTCCGGCAACTATCATACGTTTATTGTATAGCAACAGCATTGCTGCTGGTAGCATGTGGTTCGCATCACAAAAATGAACAGAACGTTTTTCGTATGAACATGTCGGGCAAAGCATTGGAATCATTAGATCCCGCCTTTGCCAAAGACCAGTATATGATGTGGACGGCCAACATGCTTTTCAATACACTTGTAGCCACGGGTAGCAACCTGCACCTTACCCCCTCGCTGGCCAAAAGCTGGAACATCAGCGACGATGGACTCACTTACACGTTTCATCTGCGCAACCATGTGTACTTTCACAACAACCCGGCATTAGAAAAAGGCAGACAGTTAACAGCCTCCGATGTGGTATATAGTTTCAACCGTATTATTGACCCCGCAACGGCATCGCCCGGGGCATGGATATTCAACGACCGTATTGCAGAACAAGACCCTTTTGTGGCGATAGACGACAGCACATTTCAACTGAAACTGAAACGTCCTTTCCGTCCACTATTGGAGATACTCAGCATGCAATATTGCAGCATTGTACCGCACGAAGTAGTAGAAAAATGGGGTAAGGATTTCCGTACACACCCATGCGGCACCGGTCCGTTCGTACTGGAGCAGTGGGACGAAGGCAATATGCTGATATTGCACCGCAACACCTCCTACTGGGAGCAGGACGACACAGGCAGCCAACTACCCTATATAGATGCAGTGACCATTGGTTTTGCCACCAGTAAGGCAACGGAGTTCTTCCGGTTCCTGCAGGGCAAGCTTGATTTTGTCAATGAACTGGACGGCTCTTTCAAAGACCTGGTGCTGACCAAAAAAGGCGAACTGAAAAAAGAATATACCAACAAACTGAACCTGAGCAAACGCACTTACCTGAATACCGAATACCTCGGTTTTCTTACGGATACTACTAATCCCGTATTGGCAAACTCGCCGATAAAAAATGTACTGGTGCGCCGTGCTATGAACTACGCCATTGACAGGCAGAAGATAGTGACCTATTTCAGGAATGGCATCGGCTTGCCTGCTACTTCTGGCTTTATACCTGAGGGGCTGCCGGGCTACGACAGCACGCATAGTTACGGTTATCATTATGACCCCGCCAAAGCATCGGCACTGCTGGCAGAGGCCGGCTACCCCGGTGGTAAGGGCATGCAGCCCATTACCGTACTCACCCCTGATATATATTCAGATGTAGTGAACTTTGCCGCCAACCAACTGATGGAAGTAGGCATACCCGTAAAAGTAGAGCTGATGCAATCGAACATACTGCGGCAGCAGATGAGTAAATCCGAAGCCGTATTCTTTCGCGGGCAATGGATAGCAGATTATCCTGATGCGGAAACCTACCTGGTATTTTTCAACGGCAACCTGCCCGCACCGCCTAACTATACGCGCTTTAACAATGCTACCTTCAACCGCTGGTATGATGAAGCTATGGTGACGAATAATGATACAGCCAGGTGGGCGCTGTACCGCAGCATGGACAGCCTGGTAATGCAGGAGGCGCCGCTCATCCCCCTCTTCTACGACCAGATGACCCACTTTACACAAAAAAGGGTGCGCGGTTTTTCCGCAACACCCATGAATGTTATTGACCTGAAAAGGGTCAGGCTGGACTAATCCTTATTTCTTCTTATACTTTGATATCAGTTCTGAAACGCTGGCCCTGCGTATGTATTCAGGGTTCAGCGTGGTGAACAGTTTCACCTTTGTTGGTGCCGATTTCAGTGCCATTTCAAATTGTATCATCGCCTCTTTCGATTTACCCAGCTCCAGTAGTGCCGCAGCCTGCAGGTAACGGAAATCGGCCTTATCACCGCAATTCTCACGAGCTATTTCTATCTGCGTAAGCGCCTCATCATAATACCCCGACACATACAGCCCTTTTATCAGCGCCATCCATGTGGTCTTATTACCCGGCTTCAGCTTCACCGCATTCAGGAAACATACCAACGCCTCGTTCTCCGCGTCCATCTCCATCAGGCAGTTGCCTATGGCCATGCAATAGGCCGCATTTTCTTTATCCAGGTGTAATGCTACCGAGTATGATTTTACCGCCTTCTCCCACTGCTTTTCGCGGGCATAGGTCTCGCCTATTTTAAAGAATATACTATCATCCTGGGGGCTGAGTTGCGAAGCCTTGCGATAGAAGAAACGCGCACGCTGGAAATTCTTTTTCTTCTCCCAGCAAAAACCTATCGCCTCAAATATCACATCTTCGGGCTTGGCCAGCTCCATATGTGTTTCCAGTACGTCTATGGCTTTTTCATACCATTTCAGGCGCATATAAGCGTCTGCCATATTGCGGTAAGCAAATTCGAATTTCTCGTCTATCGCTACGCAAAACTCGTAGGAATCAATTGCTTTTTCGTACAGCTTCAACCCCTGGTACGCAGTACCTAAGTTGAACCATGCCAGCGCGTTATAAGGATCTTCGTCTGTTATACGGGTGTGTATCGCTACACTTTCATCCAGTCGTTTGGTAAAGTCTGCCCAGAAGCAAATTTTCTGCAACGCTTCCTCGTTACGGCCGTCTATCTGCACCACCCGTTTCAGCGTGTCGAACACAGCTTCAAACTCCTCGCACTCGTCATACACATCCGTCAGTTCCAGCAGCACCTCCATCTTTTCCTTTCCCTGGAAATTATCCGCGCGTTGCTCCAGCAGCAGCGCCGCCTGGTCGAACTTGAACTGGCTCACCAGTATGTCAGAGCGTAGCAGCGTAGCATCCAGGTTCACGGTGTCGTGTTCCTCCAGTTCGTCCAGGGCATGAAGCGCCTGGCCGTACTTTTGTGCCTGCACCAGTATTTCGGCCCTCAGCAACAGGATGGATGTAGAAAAAGGATAGTACGTTCGGGCTATGTCACATGCCAGGAGCGCCTGCTCCTCGTTACTGTTTTGAAAATAGTATTCTACCACACGCTCAAAATCCTCCTCGTCCATAATACTGTTAGACTCTCCGGACTTCACCTCTTCGTATCTCCTCAGCAATTCATCCAGCGAGTTCCATTCATCTTCCATGAAATCGTCAAACATAGCCAGTGATTTATACCAAAAATAACACAATCAGGCGGCTTTTGCTATAGGCCCGTGTTAACTCAATGTCAAAATGCACAAGTTATCAACATATTGAAAAAGCCGTATGATACAATATCATACGGCTTACCCAATAATGTATTTAATAATAATTATTCGTATTGATGTATAGGCAAAACGAATGAGTGTGTTGTGCCTGCATTTTCTTCAAGAATGATAAAAGGTAATCCTCCTTTTACTTTCTGCGACCTGATCAGGTCCCATCCTTTTGCCAGCAGGTAATAGTTGCCGGGCAGCAGTCCGTCAAATGAACCAACTGGTTTACCATCCATCATTTTACACCATACCGAGTCGTCGTACTTACCATCTACAGGCACTACAGCAGCATCGTATTTTATGTATACCATGCAGCTGTCTATATCTATACCATTGTGGTTGGGTGTCACGCGGAAGCCTGCGTTGCCACCAGGACCTGCCGTGGGCTTAGGCTGAACGTTATCACCACCCGGTGTGGTTATGGTAACAGTATTGCTGTTCCGGGTTGTTTTTATCTTTTTACAACCTACTCCTAAAAAAGTAACTGCAGCCAATATCAATGTAAAAC
>JACJXQ010000018.1 GCA_020636495.1 Chitinophagales bacterium
TTCTGAAGCATCAAAATTACCATCCTGGTTATAGTCGATCCATACACCCATCGCTTTACTCCAAGTATCACCTGTATTGAGAATAAGCTCATTTGCGGTGCCAGAGTATAAGGTCGGAGCAGCTACTGATCCACCGTAATATGTGTAGCCAGCCGGAGGACCTACTCCACAAGTTGATGCGTTATCTAATGTGCTTATCCGAACTCTGAGAATAACATCATCATCTGTACAATCTGAAGCAGGCGGTGTACAATAACATTGATTTGGAGGTGTCAATCCAACCTGAACTGGATTTGACGTTCCTGTATTACCTGAACAAGTAACATTACACTGATACCATGTAGCAGCAGTAAGGTTAGTAGTCAATGTTGAAGAAGTTGCACCTGCAATATCAGTCCATGGACCTGTTGAAGAAGTAGCAGATTGCCATTGATAGGTAATTCCAGTACCAGGTGTACAATTCTCCAATGATAAATTAAAATCAATACCTGAACAAGCTGTAGCTACAGAACTGATCGTATTACCCGGAGCCGGAGTTCCTGTGCATGCTCCAGCAGGAGGACAAGTTGGAGTACTAAACTCTAAGGTATATGTAGGTGTAGTTTGAGCACCCAATGCAGTAACTAACACATCCATGGAAGCACCTGGTGCTAATGTAATATCCATTGTTGAAGTGCCACCAGCCGCTGTACTACCACCTATATCACCAAGAAAAGTGTTTTGACCACAAAAACCTGCTGCGGATGTTACCGGAACAAAAGGTGTAGCATAAGCTGCAACAAAGTTTATGAATCCAGATGCATGACCACTTGTAAAACTTACAGTAACACAAATTTCATTACATGAGGTATTTGCAAATGTATATACATCATAATATGATCCGGTTGCGGAAAGTCCGGCAGTACAAGACTTGGGAGGACCGCAAACAGATGCAACACCATCCCTCCATGGTCTGAAGTTCTGTGTAGCATCTCCAACATCTAACGACCCATTGTAAGTAGCACAAACTGCGTCGGGCCCATTAGTCAGAATAGAAGAGTGATTTGGCAAACCCGCATCATTATCTGATGAAGGGTCAGCTGATTTCATTGTAATTGGATTATTTACATAATCCCTTGCAAGTTTTTGCTTCTCGGAGTTTTGTTGCTTTAAGTTGGATTCTACAGATTTATCTTTTGTAGAATTGTAACTTATCTTACCACCTCTACCCTGAGAATTGGAAATTTGGGAAGACAAGGCAAAAACCAATGCCAAAGCCATTAGTTTCAAACCAAATCCCCCTAAGTCTCTTAGCGTAAATTTTGGTTGCATAGATAATTGTTTAAATGAATAATACTTACTGAGTTAACAGTAAAAACACTATAACGGAGCGTAAGTTAACTTTTTTTTAGTTTTTTCATCAAAAAAAGATGTGTATAAATTAGAGGATAAATAAAGCCCCCCTTATTCAGGAGGGCTTTATAATTATCTAATAACTATTAATTAGTCTATTATTACAAGGCCTGATACTATTTTCTGATCATAAACATCAGCCACTTTCACAGCATAAACTCCACGACCATGTTTGCTCAGATCAAAATCCATCCTTAAGTAAGGTGCTGAGTTATAGCTCAATATAAACTCCTTACGCTCCACTAACTGACCTCTTGAGTTGAATATTGATACTACTCTCTTCTCACCATAATTGCTCTGGTAGAACAACCTTACCTGGAACTGGCCTGAGTTCGGATTCGGATAGATCCACAGCTTGTCTGAAGCCTCTGCTCCGATCACTAACTGGTTCGTTGTGCTTACACAACCATTAACATCGGTAACGGTAGCCTCGTAGGTTCCCATACCATCTACATCTACTAATTGTGTATTGCTGTTACCTGCCAGAATCTGACCATTCAATGTCCATACCCAGTTTGATGCAGCAGGGCTGCTTGTACCGGTTACGGTTGTTGTCTGACCAGGAGCCAGTGACAGATCACCTGCAGAGATACTTACGTTTGGTAAGCCATTCACTGTAAGTGTAGCTGAGCCACTGTTCACTGAACCACATGGTCCGGCTGAGATCACTACCCTGTAACGGTTATTATTCATCGTTTGTGCCACACCGGTAAGGTTCAATGTAGCAGCAGTTGCTCCGGCTATATTTGACCAGGTAACTCCTGCATCAGTACTTACCTGCCACTGATAGGTCAATGGTCCGCCACTTGCACTTACACTGAACGATGCATCACTACCCACACATACTGCTGTACTGCTTGGGTTCACGACCCCTGTAACAGGCTGGCTAACGTTCACTACCACATCAGTAGTAGCAGACTGACAAATTGATGTTGCATAGCTGACCTGGTAAGTAGATGTAGTCGAAGGTGTAACATAAATCATGTTGGCTGGCGTTCCTGTGTAAGCAACAGTAGCTGCTGCATCTGTCCACATTGTTCCGGCTGTGCCTGTCCATGTTCCTTGTGCTAATGTTGGTGCCGCTATGTACCGTACATCATCAAGACCCACAAAGTATCCATTGATGTCATCATCTTCTATAAAATGCCTGAATGCAATACGGCCATTTACAGGACCCGCTAAACCAGAAACGGTCACAGTGTACTCTACCCATGCATTTAAGAACACACCTCCCTGATAAGTCGGGTTAATATCCAGTAATAAGGTACTGAAATCTCCGGTAGAGAGAGGAGTTGCACCTACATCTGTACTTGCACCATTTGAACTCATCCTTACCTGAAGTCTGTCAGGGAATGTTGGATCACCTAATGCAAGAGCATAGAACTTAAGTACATCACCATTACTAATAGTTATTTCTGGAGTAAATAACCACATACTCATGGTTCCTCCACCACCGCCGTTATTATCTCCAAAGAATGATGAGGCTGCATAATTAGATCCAGTATTTGCTGGCGGAATACCACTATACGTTGGCGTTGCAGGATCCCATCCTTCCAGTCCAACTGTTGGTACAGTGCTGTTATTTTTAACAACCCAACCAGCCGGAACTGAAGTACCAAAATCTTCAAAACCTTCATCTATTAATGTAACCACATTAGTATAGTTGGTCAGTGCAAGGCTCTGAATATCACCATTACATATTGATGCACTTGACGGATCAACTACCGGTATGATCGGTGTAACGGTCAATGTCGCAGTACTTGTAAAATCAGGGCCTGAACAACCACCTTCAACGATTGCCCTGTATTGGTTGCCAGTCATAGTTGCATCTACAGGATCAATTGTAAGTGTTGGAGTTGTTGCTCCACTATAAATACCTCCATCAACTATATTCTGCCAAATTGATGGAAGTGTATATGTAAACGTTATTGACCAGTTATTCAATGTACCCACATCACCAGTATACCAATCTGATAAGCCTAACTGCCAGTTGCCATTTAACATAGTATACAAATCAGACCATGGCATACCATTAGCTGAAGTTTGGTAATTACCGGAAGGACCATAACCACTAAGTCTGTCAGCTCTGAATGTACCCGTACGTGGGGCCGCGGCACCACTTAAAGGAACAGTACCGGTTGAACTGATAATGGTATTGGTGAAATTATCTGATGAATTGGAACCTGAACCATTATCCAGTTCTCCTATCAGGTTCAGGCTAACTCCGTTAGGTGCAATGATATTGTTTTCCATATCACCAACATAAGTGTGGTCTATATTAACCTTTATACTTACATCAGTAATAACAGCACCCGCAGGGATACCAGATACGGCAATTGTGCTATACACACCTGCAGGATCGGCATCCGGTACTGCAAGAGGTGTGTTATTAGTAAATGTCATTGTATGCAAAGTGTTTGGATCTCCTCTCGTCTGCCATTGATAGGTAGGATAGGTCCCCATTGCTGATGCAGTAAATGTTGCATTTGCTCCGCAAACTACAGACGTATTGCTTGGCGACCCGGTAATAACTGCCGGTACGCAAGGCTGAATGT
>JACJXQ010000019.1 GCA_020636495.1 Chitinophagales bacterium
AAAAAAATCCTCATCAGAACCTTCTCCTTATGTTCTATCGAAGCGAGAATCTTCTACTCTTCTTCTAACGAAGGGAGCAAAAATCGGATCTGAAAGAGTGCATAAAAGCGCTAAAGATTCCAGAGTTCAAGCTCAAAATTCCCGTCGGGTATCCAAGCTGGAGTACATTGAGACATTAAAGGAAATCGATGAATTGAAATCCCGGGGAGATATTCAAACCATCACTTCCAAGTATGGACAATTCTTGCAGAAGATGAATCAGGATATTAGTAATAGTAATATAATTGTACCTGATGCATATTGCTCCGCAGGAGCTACCAGTACTTCGTTTGAAAAAATTAATAATGTTCAATTAGGAACTATTAATAATTCATCTTCTGCAACTGCAGGTTATGAGGATTTTACAGGAATAAGCACAACCGTAACACAAGGGGATGCTGTTTCCTTCAGCGTTTCCTACACCCCCTCATATACTGCAGACAGAGTTCTAATCTGGATTGACTATAATCAGAATGAAGATTTTACTGATGCTGGTGAACTAGTTGCACAATCAACTACTTCAGCGGGTGGAGGGTATACTTATTCAGGATCATTTAATATTCCTGCAGCGGCACCCACTGGAGCCACAAGGATCAGGATCAGATTACATGATTCTAGTATAGGCGCCAATAGTGCACCATGTGGAACTTCCACTTATGGTCAGGTTGAAGATTATACAATAAACATATTACCAAACCTGAATTGTGCTGGCACACCTGATCCGGGTAATACCCTTTCTTCTGTAGCCCAGGCTTGCTCAGGCGTTAATTTCGGATTGTCTCTTCAAAATCCGCAGGGTACTGGTACTACCTATCAGTGGCAGTATGGTCCGTCATCAACTGGTCCATGGACCAACTTTGGCGGAAGTACAGCTACTATAAATACTTCTCAAACCGTTGCTACTTATTACCAGTGTGTAGTTACCTGTACATTTAGTGGCCTTTCTGCAACATCTGCACCTGTTTTTGTAGATATGAATCCATTCCTGAACTGTTATTGTACTGCATCTGGTAACAGTACCTTCTTTGAAGATATTGGTCGTGTGCAGTTTGGTTCAATCGATAACTCATCAACAGGTACAGCAGGTTATGAGAACTTTACAAGCATATCTACAGATGCCCTCCAGGGGACCTATATGCCGATAACCATTACTGTAGGCGTTGATCCTTATCCAAATGACCAGGCAATAGCCTGGATTGACTATAACCAGAACGGCAGCTTTAGCGATCCGGGTGAGCAAATATTTATCTCACCATTGGGAGCAGGGCCTCATTCAGGGGTGGTCTTTATTCCTGAAGATGCTGTTCCCGGTACTACTCATATGAGAGTAAGGGTTCATGACGCGGCGTTTGGTCCTAACAGTACTCCATGTGGTACTTCAAGTTATGGCCAGGTAGAAGACTATTCAATAAATATTGTATTCAATCCGCCTTGTTCAGGTACACCTGATCCAGGCGCTTCTCAAGCTTCTGCTCCTACAGTTTGCAACGGTAATACGGTAGATCTTTCATTGGAGAATCCAGTAACAGGTACCGGTATAACTTACCAGTGGCAATCAGCAGCTTCATCAACAGGTCCATGGACTGATATACCAGGTGCTATATATGTGCCATACTCAGTGACTGTAACAGACACTACCTGGTATCAATGTGTGGTAACCTGTACCAACAGCAGCATGACAGTTATATCAACACCTGTAAAAGTGGGCTTAAATCCATTCCTGCAGTGTTATTGTACACCTCCGGTAGAGGATTGTACAGATGATGATGTTATTACAAGAGTAACGATCAGTACATTGGATAATGTGAGTGCATGTTCTCCAAACGGCTATGGCGATTATAAATCAACGCTACCTGTAACAACTCTCTATTCAGGAACATTGAACCCAATAAGTGTGGAAACACCGGGTATATGGCCTGATGGCGTAGCTGGCTGGATCGACTATAATCATAATGGTATTTATGAAGCTTCTGAAGCTACAAGGATCGGGGATAACCTTGCGGATCCTGTTGTACGGGGAGCATTTAATATACCAGCCGGAACACAAACTGGTGTTACGGGTATGAGAATAAGGTTGGCGTTCGGTTTCTATCCTGACGGTTTCTCCCCTTGTGAAGACATTACAGGCTTTGGTGAAACGGAAGAATATCTTGTAAATATACAGCCATGCGTACCGGTAGTTATCACGGGTCATCCTTCAAATGCCTCAGCTGTATGCGGCAACAGTGCCACATTTTCTGCAATGGCTGAAGGTTCGTATCCTAGTTATCAATGGCAGACCAGGACCGATCCAACAATTCCACATACTGTAACATTTACCAATAACACACCTCTTGCTGTACCAGATGGTGATCCTGCAGGTGTTTATAGCACAATTACAGTATCTGGCCTTCCTGCGGATGCAGTTATTTCCGATGTAAGTATAATGGTTAATATAGACCACACTTATGTTGGTGATATGGAGAACAATATCATTGCTCCTAACGGAGTTAGTCTGAACCTGATGGGAGAATTGGATAATGGTACGGGTTCTAATTCATCTGATAATTTTACCAATACCATTGTTAGTTCAACCGGAACTGTTCCTTTAAGTGGTGCACCGGCTCCACGTACGGGTACATTCAGGGCTGACAGACTCAGTGGATATGGACCTTCTGGTAATTACCAGACTTCAGCTAATGGTATGCCATGGTCTGATTTGTTTACCGATTTAAATGGTGACTGGAGATTAGGCTTATCAGATTGGTATAACGGGGATGTAGGCACATTAAATAACTGGTCAATAACGTTTACTTACACCTCATCTACTCCATGGGTAAACATAGTTGATGGTGGAGTATATAGTGGAGCAACAACTTCCACACTAACAGTTAACCCGGTAACACAGGATTATGATGGCAACGAATACAGGGTAATCGTAACTGGTGTATGTTCTGCTGAGGACTTTTCAAACACCGCTACTTTAACAGTTACTCCGATGATACCAGTTGTTGATCCTTCAAGTGCAACGATCTGTAATGGAGATATTCAAAGCCTGTCATTGACCAATTTCACTAATGTTGTTACATTAATAGACGAAGGGTTTGAAGATTTTGGCACTTCAGTTCCGGCTGGTTGGGTTGTTAAAAATAACAGCACTGTACCAACAGTTGGACTGGAAGGATGGGATCCTGCAACGCCAACGTATACAGGTATTCCGCCAGCAAACACTGGATCTAACTATGCAGCCTCATCATTCTTTGGAGATAATGGTGGCGGTGGTGGAGGAACCATGAGTATGTGGTTATTTACTCCGCAAATGACTATCAACAATGGTGATGTACTTAAGTTCTATGCTCTTGCATTAGGTGATCCAACATTCCCTGACAGGCTTCAGGTAAGAATGAGCTCAAATGGCGCAAGTACAGATGTAGGTGCAACTCCTCTCTCTACCGGAGATTTTAGTACCGTATTACTGGATATTAACCCGACTTACCAGGGAGGTGTGTTCTTAAATGCATGGGTAGAATACACTGTGACTGTTTCTGGTTTGTCAGGTCCTGTGGATGGTCGTATTGCATTCAGACATTTCATAGAAGATGATGACATCAATGGGTACTTTGTAGGTCTTGATGATGTACGGTACATAGCGGCACCAACAGTAGCCCAGGGAACCTGGACAGGTCCTGCGGGTACTATGTGGACTGATGCAGCAGCTACCGTTGCTTATACAGGAACGCCGGCAACAACCATTTATGTGAAC
>JACJXQ010000020.1 GCA_020636495.1 Chitinophagales bacterium
TCCGAAAAAACTGCAGGCTGGCTACCCATGTTCTATTCAGAAAAACGTCCGGGGAATATCATGGTAAGTGCCGATTATTTATTGGAATAAATAACAATATTACGTATATTTACAAATAATTAGCTCTTTGAAATATTGCCATGAAAACTGACACAGGTTATACATAACGACAAATTACACGTTGTTATACCACAACAAACAGCAAAATCACAAGCAGCTCAAAACCAGTCATTTGCAGAAAATGTTGTTAAGTAAAATTTTGTAACAACACTTAACATTACTTAACAATTAAGCATAGTTGTAATATATAACAACATTTTGGGCATTTGGTATGTTAACCTATCCGACCATAAACAACCTTTATCCCATAACAGGCTAAAAATCCTCATCTTTAACTACTGAAAAGAAATAACTATGGAATACAGGAGAATGGGCAAAACGGGTCTGCAATTGAGCGTATTATCTTACGGCTCCTGGGTGACCTTCGCCAAACAAATAGATGATGGGGTATCAGACAGGCTGATGAGCCTGGCTTACGACAATGGCATCAACTTTTTCGATAATGCGGAAGTGTACTCGCGTGGTGAGTCGGAAAAAATGATGGGTCGTGTGCTGAAAAGTAAGAACTGGGAGCGCTCATCCTATGTGGTCAGCAGTAAGGTATTCTTCGGCTGGCGCGGCGAGGCCAACAAGCCTAACCAGACAGGCCTGAGCCGCAAACACATTGTAGAAGCATGCGATGAAGCGCTGGAGCGCCTGCAGGTAGATCACCTGGACCTGTTCTTCTGCCACCGTCCTGATAAGAATACGCCTATTGAGGAAGTAGTATGGACGATGAACCAGCTCATCAACCGTGGAAAAATACTGTACTGGGGCACCAGCGAGTGGAGCGGCCCGGAGATAATGGAAGCCCATATGGTAGCCAAAGACCTGCGCCTGATAGGCCCGGCGATGGAGCAACCGCAGTACAACCTGTTCGAGCGTCATAAAATGGAGGTAGACTACTATACTATCTTTAAGAATATAGGCATGGGCACTACTATCTGGAGCCCGCTGGCCTCAGGTTTGTTAACAGGAAAATACAACGACGGTATACCTGAGAATTCCCGCCTGGGACTGCAAGGCTTTGAATGGCTTAAGGACAGGACACTAAGCGAAGCACGTATACAAAATGTTCGCGAGTTGGGAAATGTAGCTAAAGACTTGGATACCACATTGGCCACACTCAGCATAGCATGGTGCATAAAAAATCCTAATGTAACAACGGCTATACTCGGTGCTACCAAAGAGGCTCAGCTTACAGAGAACCTGAAAGCGCTGGATGTGCTGCCCAAACTGACAGATGAAGTAATGGAGCGTATTGACGGAATAATGGGAACAAAACCCGTTATGCCGCAGTATTAGTCCGTTTATAGTCGTTAATATTGCAAATAATTCCCCCATTTGGGGGCGTAGGGGG
The DNA here is from genome assembly GCA_020636495.1 of Chitinophagales bacterium. Classification (NCBI taxonomy): domain Bacteria; kingdom Pseudomonadati; phylum Bacteroidota; class Chitinophagia; order Chitinophagales; species Chitinophagales bacterium. The sequence continues at coordinate 1,460 of JACJXQ010000020.1, forward strand.
TTGATTTTTTATATTTTTGCTCCCCTTAACAAGTTTATCCCTACAATAGAATATGATCGCACTGGGTGGAAAACCTTTGGATTTAGACGCGTTTGAGCAGATTGTCCTTTATCAGAAAGAGGTCAACCTGACCGCCTCTGCTGTGAAAGAAGCGACACGCAGCTATGAGTTCCTGAAAACCTTTTCGCAGGACAAGCTGATATATGGTATTAATACGGGTTTCGGCCCTATGGCGCAATACCGTATTAATGACGAGGACAAGAAAAGCCTCCAGTACAACCTGATACGCAGCCACAGCTCAGGCATGGGCGATATGCTCAATACCATACAGAGCCGTGCCATGATGCTGGCCCGCCTGCATACACTGGTATTAGGCTACTCCGGCGTTCACCCCGACCTGGTACAGCTCATGACCGACCTGATCAACCACGAGGCCTACCCATGCATTTATGCACACGGTGGCGTAGGTGCCAGTGGCGACCTCGTACAGCTGGCACACCTGGCATTGGGGCTGATTGGCGAAGGTGAATTCCAGTTTCGTGGAGAGATAGTACCTGCTGCAGATGTGTACAAAGAGCTGAATTTAAAGCCTTTGGATATTAATGGTCGCGAAGGGTTGGCGTTGATGAACGGCACCTCGTCTATGACAGGTATTGGCGGCATTAACGTGATACGCGCACACAGGCTGGTGTTATGGAGTATGCTGCTCTCGCTGATGGTGAACGAAATGATGGAAGCCTATGACGACCATTTCTCTGCCGAACTGAATAATGTAAAACGCCACAACGGACAACGTGCGGTTGCAGAGTGGATGCGTATTTTAGGCGATGACAGCCGACTAATGCGCAAACGCCACGAGCACCTGTACGAAAAGAAAGTGACCGAGACCGTGGTTGAGGACAAAGTGCAGGAATACTACTCCCTGCGTTGTGTACCCCAGATACTCGGCCCGATATTCGATACGGTGCTGAATGCCGAGAAAGTAATAATAGACGAACTGAACTCTGTAAACGACAACCCTGTTGTTGATTACAAGAACAAGAATATATTTCATGGCGGCAATTTCCATGGCGACTATGTAGCGTTGGAAATGGACAAATTGAAAATAGCTGTTACCAAGCTGTCTATGTTGTCTGAGCGCCAGCTGAACTTTTTGCTGAACCCGGCGTTGAACAAAAAGCTACCGGCTTTTGCCAATGCAGGCAGGTTAGGATTAAACTTTGGGATACAGGGTATGCAGTATCCTGCTACGTCAACCGTAGCAGAGAACCAGACATTAAGTAATCCTATGTACATACACAGTATTCCTAACAACAATGACAACCAGGATATTGTGAGTATGGGCACCAACGCTGCTATGATGTGCAGCCGTGTGATAGACAACGCTTACGAAGTACTGGCTGTTGAAGCAGTAGCACTGGTGCAGGCGATAGACATCAGGGAGATAGCAGACAGGCTGGCTCCTGCTACCCGTTGGATGTATGATGGCGTGCGCGAGATATTCCCCTTCTTCAAAGAAGATTTCGCTCCTTCGGCCAATATGCGTGCTGTAAAAACATGGATGAAAGACACCGACATAGTAGCACATTTTAAAAAGAAGATATAACAGGCATGGAAAACAAATTCGCGTTAGTAACAGGAGGATCAAGAGGTATAGGCAGGGCGTGCTGCATTAAGCTTGCAGAAATGGGTTACCATGTACTGGTCAACTATAAGGGCAACAAAGAAGCGGCAGATGAAACTGTCCGACTGCTGCAAATCCATGGCGTTGCAGGTGAAGCTTTACAATTTGACGTGTCTGACAAAGAAGAAGTAAAAACAGTGTTGTCTGCATGGCAGGAGGTAAATAAAGAAGCAGTATTAGAAGTATTGGTCAACAATGCGGGTGTACGCCACGACACATTGATGATGAGTATGACAGAAGATCAGTGGGACGGCGTAATGAATACCAGTCTCAATGGTATGTACCACGTTACCAAACAGGTACTGAACAATATGCTTATGAACCGCTACGGACGTATCATCAATATGGTATCGGTAAGTGGCTTAAAAGGGCAGCCAGGGCAGGTAAACTATTCTGCCGCCAAAGCAGGTATGATAGGCGCCACCAAAGCACTGGGCCAGGAGATAGCCAAACGCAATGTAACCGTT
>JACJXQ010000021.1 GCA_020636495.1 Chitinophagales bacterium
TCCCATTCAGGTTTATTTAGGATTTCTACTAGGGATTAGTATTATGATTCTGGTTTTATAAATTTTCTACACTTTTGAAATTAAAGTAAGTTTCCGCATTTTGACGGAAGTATTTTTTCATAAGACAAAAACAGTGTCTTTTTTGACAAAATAAGAATATCGGACACAAAATAGCCGAAAACGGACACTGCGGTTTCCTTTATTTCAACTATTTACCTATATTTATGACAGTTACACTTGTTGGCAAAATATTTGCTTTATATTCCGTAATAATATTTTCCCTTGTTTTTAAGCAATTTTAGAGTTGAATGTTTTCTAAAGTGGCTGATTTTTTGATACTTTTTGCTCTTAAAGCGCTGTGGAATAAAAAAAATGGAGTACTTTCGAAGTTAAATTGGGAGTAGTGTACTAAGCAAACATGATTTTAACAAGTGATCGTGAGGGCTTTTTAGAGTTAAAACATTAATATCGGAAGCAACGTAAAAGTAAAAAATATCCTTAAAGGTTATTACTAAACATATTAATGTTGATATGCTAGTTTGAAGTTGTTTGTTTTAATGGAGTTTGAAAATAAGGACAAAATCTAAATATATGAAAAAGTCATTTGCTATATTGAGTGTCATCATTGGCTTGCTTATTATTTCAACAAAGGGATTTGCTACGCTAACCCTAAAAATAAATAATAAAGTACAAGCAGATCTTACACTTGAGGTAGGATGTACTGGAACAGATATGTTTTTCATTGGTTCTGTGGTTAACAACCCTCCTCCATTGCCATATTCTTATCCTACACCGCGTTGGACCGGTTCTGGTGCTGCATATTTAAGTGATGTTAATGCAGATTTTGTCACTTTCAACTGCCCTATTCCTGGTGATTATGAAATTACTTATAGTGCAATTAAATCGGGAATTACATATAGCATTACTCAAACAATTAGAGTATTAGCAAAAGACATTTTAACCCTAGATTTCCCCACCGTTTCACCCTACAATATTTGCGAAGGCTCTAGTGTTTCGCTACAAGCAAGCGGAACTACAAACTATTACTGGGAAAGAGAGAAAGATGGCAATACTGATGCAATAGGTTCCACTGCCACTTTGGAAGAAACTCCCCCAACCTATGGAAATTGGACATATAGAGTTTATGGTTGGAACGATGGTTGTGCAACTGATCCTGATCACATAGAATTTGAAATAGATGTTGATGAAGCTCCAACTGTAAATGCTAACGGCCCCTATAGCACCTGTTCTGGAACAGGAGTTGCTTTAAGTGGATCGATAGGAGGTTCAGCAACCTCTGCGCAATGGATTGGTGGAGCCGGAACCTTTACACCCGATAGAAACACATTAAATGCTACGTATTTGCCCGATGCCTCAGAAGCAAGTACGGATGTAACGCTAACTTTACGAACCGACGACCCTCCAGGTGTCTGTAGTTACGCTGAGTCAAATGCAACGGTTACTGTTTACAGTTTACCAACCGTTACCCTCGCTCCTTTTGCCGATGTGTGTGTCGATGCTGCTCCGTTTGCTCTTTCGGGAGGAAGCCCTGCGGGAGGAACTTATAGCGGCCCCGGCGTTAGTGGCGGCAATTTCGATCCTTCCACTGCTGGTGTTGGAACTCATACAATTACATACACCTACACCGATGGAAACGGATGTACTAATAATGCAACCAATACCATTACGGTTAACGCACTACCCATAGTTACTCTTGGTGCCTTTGCCGATGTGTGCGTGGATGCTGCACCATTTGCCCTTTCAGGTGGAAGTCCTGCTGGTGGCACTTACAGTGGCCCCGGAGTAAGTGGAGGTAACTTCGACCCCTCTGCTGCAGGAACAGGAACCCACACAATAACCTACGTCTACACCGATGCCAATGGTTGTTCTAATAGTGCAACAAATACTATCACAGTTAATGCGCTTCCGGTTGTAACCCTTGATCCATTTGCCGATGTATGCGTGGATGCTGCGCCATTTGCCCTTTCGGGCGGAAATCCTGCCGGTGGGACATACAGTGGTCCCGGCGTGAGTGGTGGAAATTTTAATCCTGCAACTGCTGGTGTTGGAACTCATACAATTACATACACCTACACTGATGGCAATGGCTGTTCCAACAATGCAACTAATACTATCACAGTAAATGCGCTTCCCAATGTTACACTCGATCCTTTCGCCGATGTGTGTATCGACGCTGCTCCTTTTGCCCTTTCAGGTGGAAATCCAACTGGAGGTACATACAGCGGCCCTGGCGTTAGCGGTGGAAATTTTGACCCTTCTGTTGCTAGTGTTGGGACTCATACAATAACCTATGTTTACACCAATGGCTCAGGATGTACTAATAGCGCAACAAATACAATAACAGTTAATGCACTTCCGGTTGTTACCTTAGACCCATTTGCCGATGTGTGTTTAAATGCTCCTGCATTTGCACTCTCCGGGGGAAGCCCTAATGGCGGAACATACAGCGGGCCGGGTGTTAGCGGTAATAATTTTGATCCTTCAGTTGCTGGAACGGGTACTCACACTATCACTTACATTTATACCGATGCTAATGGTTGCTCCAATAGCGCTACAAACACCATTACGGTTAATGCTTTGCCTGTTGTAACATTGAATCCGTTTGCCGATGTGTGTGTGGATGCTCCTGCTTTTGCCCTTTCTGGGGGAAATCCTGCTGGAGGTACATACAGCGGCCCCGGGGTTAGCGGCGGAAACTTTGACCCTTCTGCTGCAGGCGTAGGTACACATACTATAACATATATTTACACCGATGCTAATGGCTGTTCCAACAGCGCAACCAATACTATTACGGTTAACGCACTACCGAACGTTACTCTTGATCCATTTGCCGATGTGTGTATTGATGCTGCTCCGTTTGCTCTATCCGGAGGAAATCCTGCTGGAGGTACATACAGCGGAACTGGTGTTAGTGGTGGAAACTTCGATCCTTCTGTTGCTGGTATTGGCACTTTTACAATAACCTACATTTACACCGATGGTGCAGGGTGCACAAATAGTGCAAATAATACTATTACCGTTAATCCGCTTCCTGCAAAATATAATGTTACAGGTGGCGGTTCGTACTGTTACGGTGGTGTTGGAACTAACGTTGGTCTTGATGGTTCAGATAATGGTATAACATATACACTATATTTAGATGGGGCTCCAACAACAACAACTGCTTCTGGAAATGGCAGTACCATGGATTTTGGTCCTCAAACTGAAGGTACGTACACTGTTTACGCACAAAATGATTTAACTGGCTGTGAGATTCAAATGGATGGTTCGGCTGTTATTGCTGAAATTCCAGAAATAACTGGAAACACCATTGCTACAAATCAAACCATTTGTTACAATAGTATTCCCGCTCAACTTACGGGACCTATTCCTGGAGGCGGAACAGGATCATATTCCTACCGTTGGCAAAAAAGCACTACAGGAGCAACGGGTCCTTTTAGCAACATTACCGGGGCAACAGCACAAAATTATACTCCGGGGCCCTTAACCCAAAATACATGGTATAGACGATTAGTAACTTCGGGCTCGTGC
>JACJXQ010000022.1 GCA_020636495.1 Chitinophagales bacterium
GCAAAGTTAACACAGTTTTTCCATTTCCAGCAAATTTTTTTACCATTTGTTTTCTGCAGGGCAAAATATAACATTAAGCCATAAGACAGGCCTGCCAAATACATACATTGATTATTATTAAACAGTTGTAGTCTTCACTCTTAAAATGCTTTCCCTTGCAATGTTTATTATTATGTATAGCCTGAATAAAAGCCTAACTTTACCTGCTTCAGAATTGTTTTGATGAAAATAAAATCATTCCTCGCAAAACCATACGCATCCTTTGTTCATAGCCGTATCAGGAAAGAAATGGGCCTGGCGGTGCCGCAACAGGAAGCAATATTGCAATATTTGTTGAAGAACGCGGGGAAAACAGTTTTTGGTACTGATCACCATTTTGCAGACATCAAAACACATAACGACCTGGCACAGGCTGTGCCGGTAAGAGATTATGAGGCGCTGAGTGGGTATATAGAGAAGATAAAGAACGGCCAGCAGAATGTATTATGGAAGGGAAAACCTATGTATTTTGCCAAAACCTCGGGTACCACCAGTGGTACAAAATACATACCTATTACCAAGGATTCCATTCATAATCATATAGATACAGCAAAAAATGCATTGCTCTGCTACATGGTAGAGAGTGGTAAGCCTGACTTTGCAGACGGTAAAATGATATTCCTTTCCGGATCACCGGTATTGGAACGGGTGGCTGGTATTCCTACAGGCAGGTTGAGTGGTATTGTGAATCATTTTGTCCCGGGCTATCTGAAGGGTAACCAAATGCCTGGTTATGAGACTAATTGTATCGAGGACTGGGAAACCAAACTGGGTAAAATAGTAGAGGAGACTATAGATAAAGATATGCGCCTGATAAGTGGCATACCACCTTGGGTGCAGATGTATTTCGACTGGTTGCTGGAAAAAAGCGGGAAGTCTACCATAAAGCAATTGTTTCCTAATCTGCAGGTGATAGTGCAAGGTGGGGTGAATTTTGAACCTTATAAGGCAAAGATGTTGCAAAGCCTTGGTGAACATGTAGATATGATAGAGACCTTTCCTGCATCTGAAGGTTTTTTTGCCTTCCAGGATACATTAGATGAGGAGGGCTTACTGCTGAATACTAATTCTGGAATATATTTTGAATTTATTCCGGCAGATGAGATATATAATGAACAACCTACCCGCTTAAGCCTGAAGGATGTACAAACGGGTGTGAACTATGCACTCATCATTAATAGTAACGCAGGACTGTGGGGGTATAATATTGGTGATACGGTACGCTTTGTCAGTACAGACCCATACAGGCTGGTAGTAACTGGACGTACCAAGCATTTTATTTCAGCATTTGGTGAGCATGTCATAGGAGAAGAAGTAGAGTATGCTATGTTACAGGCTGCGCAGGAACATAATGCACATATCATAGAGTTTACCGTAGCTCCTAAAGTACAGACTGATAATGAATTACCTTATCACGAGTGGTTCGTGGAATTTGAAACAGTACCGGATGACCTCGAGGCTTTTTCTATGAGTATCAACAACCACCTGAGGGAGAAAAACAGCTATTATGAAGACCTCATAAGTGGAGCCATATTGCAACCGCTTAAGATAAGGAGCATGCAAAAACATGGCTTTATTGAATACATGAAGTCACAAGGCAAACTTGGCGGACAGAACAAAGTACCACGTTTAAGCAACGATCGTAAGATTGCGGATGCCATCCAACCTTGGATTCAGAATTAGTTGATCAATATATCAAGGTTGTAATATCGAATTGTAACCGGTAGGTTGCTCCAGCAATGCAAGCGCTTTTTTCAGGCTGACATCATTTTTCAGACCATGTTCAACTCGTCCGCGCATATAGTAGAAGCGTGATACTATCTCGCTCTCCAGGAGATCTGTAATAATATCACGGTGCTTTTCCAGGTCTTGTTTTTTATCATGGCGCAGCTTGGCTTCTAATGCTTTATACGAGCTTTCTATATCGTTGAAGTATTTTTCTCTAACAGCAGCACTTTTGAGTGAATCAAGCGTTATTTCTGTTTCGGTCTTGTAGGTGTAGTCTTTACCCTCCAGCCATTTGGCAAAGTCATTGAATGTATTGTTGTCTATTGCAAATGTAGAGGGCTGCGGAATCGTCTTGTTCTTACGTGCATATATGGTAGCATAATCAAAAAAGTAATTTTTGACGTACAGGGTTATAGCCAGTTTGCTCGCCACATCATCCTCTACGTCCACGTCGGGTTCTACACCACCACCACTCAGCACTTTGCGGCCCTTTAGTGTTTTGTATTCCTTTTTCAGAGAATCAGGCACATAGCCCACACTGCCATCAACGTTGCGGTGCGAATAATCCAGTGCCTGGATGCATCTGCCGCTGGGAGTATAGTATTTGGCAGTAGTCAGTTTAAGGCGGGCATTATATCCTAAAGGCCTTGTGGTTTGTACCAGGCCTTTACCAAATGAACGTTCGCCTACTATTACACCACGGTCCAGGTCCTGTAGAGTGCCTGCTACTATTTCAGATGCTGATGCTGAGCCGTGATTGATAAGTATTGTTACAGGTATTTTTGTGTCCCATGCTTGCTGTGAAGTTTTAAAATCCTGTTCCCATTCTTTTTGTCTGCCTTTTGTGCTTACTACAAGTTGTCCTTTATCAACAAACAGGTTGCAGACGTTTACTGCTTCATTCAGCAACCCACCAGGATTATTGCGGAGGTCAAGCACTACGCCATTCAGCGAAGGGTTCAGTTTTTTCAAGCTGTCTAAATGGTTTTTTACCAATCTGCCGCAATGTGGTGTGAATTGTGTGAGCTTTACATAAGCTATATCTTTTTTAGTACCCAGCAGGCTGGCATAAGGCACGCTTGATAATTCGATCTCGCTACGGGTAATGACCTTTTCAGATACTTGTCCCGTGTAGACATCTCTGACTTTTACGGTTACTTGTGTGCCGGGCGAGCCTTTCAGCAATACACTCATCTCTTCGGTGTCTTTGCCTTTCACTTCTTTGCCGGCAACGGATATTACCAGGTCGCCGGGGTGAAGACCTGCCTTATCTGCCGGGCTGCCTTCATATACATCACCCACGTATATGCTGTCTTGGGTGGTACGCATATTTGCACCAATGCCACCATACTTGCCGGTTGTCTGAAACTGGTATTCTTCAAAGTCTGATTCGGTAATATAGTTGGTATATGGGTCAAGGGTTGCCAGCATTTCATCAATGCCTGTTTTAACGAGCTGACCCGGTTCAATAGGATCAACATAATATATGTTCAGTTCTTTAAGAACCGTATTGAAAATGTCCAGGTTCTTGGATATCTCGAAATAGGAATCTGTATTCCTGGCCTGTATAAAGATGAAAAATACCCCTGCAAGGGCCACACCTGCAACAAATCCTTTTGACTTGTATAACCAGCTTTTAAATTTCTTCAGCATCGTTTGTCGTTAAACCAACCACCAAGCTACGAAAATATTGCGCTAAATAGGTTTGCCCGGATATTTTAACAGTTACGCAGGGTCATTGCTTTGTCAATAT
>JACJXQ010000023.1 GCA_020636495.1 Chitinophagales bacterium
AGATGTTATGAGCGGTGGCAGTGGCATCGCCCGGAATGATAAGCGCAGAGCGAACAAACAGTTCGCTGAACAGCCCGCTGATGATGATAACTAAATAGAGTATGCCTGCTATATGGCCGTAACGTTTCGCATATACATTGTTCATTGTAGTTGTTTTTAAATGACACTTTGTTGTTTACTGGTGCAAAAGTAGTAGCGCCCTATGCCGCGAAACGTTGACTTTGGGTAAGAAATGGTAGGTGTATCAGCGGATGCTGACTTTATCTTGGGTCAAAGCGAGACGCTTTGACCAGTGTAGAGAAAAGCCCCTTCAGGGGTTGTGGTAGTTCTATGTCACACTCTTGAACACCGTATAGCGCAGTATCATTTCGGTAAGCAGGAAGATGATAGCCATTAATGCGAATGGGAAGAACAATTCCGCATATTGCTTGTAGCTGCTTACTTCTATCTTGGTCTTTTCCAGTTGGTCTATTTCGTTGTATACCGATTTTAGCGACTTGTTGCTGGTAGCCCGGTAATATTTACCACCTGTTTCTTTCGCTATTTTCTGTAGCAATGCCTCGTCTATCTGCACGGGCATCATTTGCTTCTGAGTACCGAAAGGTGTTTGTACCGGGTAGGGCGCTTGACCCTCGCTACCTATACCAATGGTGTACACACGTACTTTATAACGCTTGGCAATTTCCAGCGCCGTGCTGGGGTCTATCAGGCCTGTGTTGTTCACCCCGTCTGTCAGCAGTATCAGCACACGGCTTTTGGCCTTGGAGGCACGCAGGCGGTCTACACCGGTTGCCAGTCCCATGCCTATGGCGGTACCGTCTACCAATACACCACTTTTTATTTTGCTTATCTGCTCTTTCAGTACGTTATGATCGATAGTGATAGGTACCTGCGTGAAACTCTCTCCGGCAAATATCACCAGTCCTATACGGTCGGTAGGTCGGTCATTCACAAATTCTTCTGCTACTTTTTTTGCCGCTTCTATACGGTTGGGTTTCAGGTCCTCTGCCAGCATACTGCCCGAAACATCTATAGACATTACGATATCTATCCCTTCACTGTCAATAGACTCTGATACGCTGCTTGACTGCGGGCGCGCCAGCGCAATAATGAGGAAAGACAAAGCCAGTACACGCAGCCAGAACAGGGCAGGGCGAAGTTGTACCCGCCATGTAGGTTTCACTTCTTTCAGTCCTGAAATAGTGGTGAGCCTGATAGAAGGATTGTCGTATTTCTTTTTGGTGTACTGCCACCATATCATAAAAGGTATCAGCAGGAACAGCCCGAAATAATACGGGTGCGCAAAGCTCATATGTTGCCAGTCCAGTAATCCTTTCATCATTTCTTATCGGTGTTTTCGGTTACAACCGGTTTTGTTGTTTGTACAAACTGTTGCGTGTATTCAAATGCATCCGTATGCTCCTGCGGTAATGGCTGCGCTTTGGCAAACTTAGCCATGTCTGCCGTGCTCAGCACCATAGACAGTGCGTCGTAGTGGCGCATCATTTCTTTATGCCTGCGTATCACCAGCAGCAGTTCGTCACTGGTCAGCTCCATAGCAGGCGTACGGAAACGTTCTTCTATATATACACGTAAAATATCCGTCAGTTCAGTATAGTATTGTTTCACCTGGTCGTGCTGCCACAGTTGTTTCTGCTCCAGCTCTGCCAGCAGGCGCAGTGCCTTTTCATTCGGCGTTTCTACATATTTAGGTGGCGCCTGTACGGGAGCAGCTACTTTTTTATTCTTGCTGAAGTAGTAGATGACGAAAGCTATTAACCCTGCAGCCAGCAGGCCACCCAGTATATACCAAATATAATCCCTCCATGTGGTCTTCACCTCCATGATATCAGCTATGGGGCGGAAGGGTTGCGTGGTATCTACGGGTATGGTTTGTACTATTACTGCAAATGAATCGGTAGCAACAGTATAAGGCGCACCACTTTTGGGCGCAGAGGTAAACTCGAAAGAAGGGATGGTGAACATACCGGAATCCCAACCGGTGATGAGCAACCTTTGTTTGTAAGTAGTAATGCCATCTGTATTGACAGTATCGATCTTGCCTTTTTCTACTACCTCAAGGTTATTGAAAGTATCGGGTATGGTTGCCCATATCAGCCTCTCGTTCTTGTCGGGCTTTGCCTCGATGAACATGCGCAACTGGTCGCCCACTGTTATTTGCCGGGCGTCTACTTTGGCGCTTACCTGCGGTTGTGCTACAGCCTTAAGGCCCGGCAGCAATGCCAGCAGTATAACAAGAGCATAATATGTCAGGTTTATTTTCTTCATGTATTACCGGGCTTTGAAAAAACCTTGTAACGCTTTTACATAATCTTCGTTGGTGCGGATGCTCAGCAAAGAAGCCCCGCTTTTTATAAATGCCTGCTGGCAGTATTTACGGTGTTGGTCGAAACGGTGCACATAATTAGCTTTTACCGACCTGTCGCTTGTGTCCAGCCATGCGGTTTGTTTTGTTTCGGAATCCATTACCTGTATCAGTCCTACATCAGGCAGTTCACGGTCGTGTTTGTCGTACACCTGTATGCCCACCAGGTCGTGGCGGCGCGCTGCCAGTTGCAAAGGTTTCTCATATCCATCGCTGATGAAATCGCTCACTAAAAAAGTAATGGCTTTCTTTTTCTGTACCTGGTTCAGGTATTCCAGTGCAGCTGCAATATTGGTGCCGCCTTCCTCATTGGGCTCCAGCGCTATCAACTCGCGGATGATGCGCAGGATATGCGAACGACCTTTTTTGGGAGGTATGAACTTTTCAACCTTATCGCTGAAAAAGATAACACCGACCTTATCGTTGTTGGTTGCCGCCGAAAAAGAGAGTACCGCACTTATCTCGGTGATGAGGTCGCGCTTCAGGCGGTCCTGCGTACCGAACAGTGAGCTGCCGCTGATGTCTACCAGCAGCATGAGTATCAATTCACGTTCCTCTTCAAAAACTTTTACATAGGGCGTACGCAAGCGTGCAGTCACGTTCCAGTCTATCGCTTTCACATCGTCGCCGTGCTGGTATTCGCGCACCTCGCTGAAGGACATACCCCGACCTTTAAAGGCTGAGTGGTATTCACCTGCGAAGATGTGGTTACTCAATCCTTTCGTCTTGATCTCTATCCGCCTTACCCTTTTCAGTATTTCTGATGTGGTCAGCATTGTGCAAAGTCAAAAAAGTTAAATGTAAACAAGCAAACTGAACTTATGGCATAAAAATATGCATTGCTTTGAATTACATGGAGGCAAATCTAATAGATAGCGGATGATCAGGCAGGAAATAAATAGTAAAAATTTTGTGAAAAATGAGGGTCTCCCCCTTTATTAGCCGTAGTTTTGTGACATATCAGCAAATTCCATTTATTATGAAATATTCAGTTTAT
>JACJXQ010000024.1 GCA_020636495.1 Chitinophagales bacterium
GTTACCATTTAACACAGTATACAAATCAGACCATGGCATACCATTAGCTGAAGTTTGGTAATGAGCTGAAGGACCATAACCACTGAGCCTGTCAGCTCTGAATGTACCTGTACGAGGGGCCGCGGCACCACTTAAAGGAACAGTACCCGTTGAACTAATAATGGTATTGGTAAAGTTGTCAGATGAATTGGAACCTGAACCATTATCCAGTTCTCCTATCAGGTTCAGACTAACTCCGTTAGGTGCAATGATATTGTTTTCCATATCACCAACATAAGTGTGGTCTATATTAACCTTTATACTTACATCAGTAATAATTGCTCCCGCAGGAATACCAGCTACTGCAATTGTACTATAAACACCTGCAGGATCTGCATCCGGTACTGCAAGAGCTGTATTATTAGTAAACGTCATAGTATGTAAGGCGTTTGGATCACCCCTCATTTGCCATTGATAAGCAGGATATGTTCCGGAAGCTGATGCACTAAATGTCGCAGCATCACCACATACCGCTGATGTATTACTTGGTGAACTGGTAATAACCGCAGGTACACATGGCTGAATATCTACAATATATTCCTCAGTTTCACCATAACCAGTAATCTCTTCGCATGGAGAGAAACCATCAGGATAAAAACCATAAGAGCTTCTCACTCTCATTCCGGTAAGACCTGGAGTTACGCTTGAAGGTATATCTATAAACCTATCGAAAATAGCATCCGGGTTTGACAGCACATCAAAGCCTGCAACGTTATTACCGATCCTGGTTACTTCACTGGCTTCATATATTCCATTACGGTTAAAGTCAATCCATACTGCATAGCCATCAAGGTTTCCAAGAGAAGCGCTGTATGCAACACCTTCTATATGGATCGGGTTAAGTGTTCCTGAATAGATGGTTGTTGGCGGCAATGTTGTTTTATAATCTCCAAATCCATTAGGCGAACAGGCGCTGCTGTTATCCAGTGTACTGATAGCCACCCTTGTAATGTTATCACCCAAGGAACAATCCTCAACAGGTGGTGTACAATAACATTCTATAAATGGATTTAAAGTGATGGTAACAGGTGAAGAGGTTGTGCTATTACCAGTACATGTTACGATACACTGGTAAGAGGTAACTCCCAATACAGTTGCTGTATAGAATGGATAAATAGCTCCGGGAACGTTTACAAATCCTGAACCTGTATTCTCCTGCCACTGATAAGTAACGTTATTACCCGCTGTGGTATTTTCCAGGCTAAGATCCACTGTATTGCCATAGCAGATAGTTGGAGAAGAAGCCAATGTATTACCTGGTGCAGGAGTACCCGAACAAGGCGGGTTAGCTACTAATTCAACAAGATAATCTTCTACCTGTCCATAGGTTGAATTACCACAAGGTGTACTATTTGCACCCAAAGAAGAATCATGTAGTCGAACTCTCATTTTAGCTGTACCCGGTGTGGCTGTCACAGGTATATGAATAACTCCGCTATGCGGGCCAACTCCTAATGCTGATGTGTATGCTAGCTCACCAGCATCATTGAAGTCACCATCCAAATTATAGTCGATCCAAACCAAGACCTGATCAGTTGGATATGGGTCATCATTTAAAGTAACAGTGATAGGTATATAAGTTCCCTGCAGTGCATTGGTAGAAAGAGCAGTAAAGTCTTCGTACCCTGCACTTGAAAATGAAGTATTATCAATTGTGCCAAATTGGACACGGCTGATCTTTTCAAATAAAGTACTTGTTGCGCCTGCTGCACAATAACAGTTCAGATAACTGTTCATAGTTACCTGCACCGGTGCAGAAGTAGCTGACAATGTGCTAAAAGTACAAGTGACCACACACTGATACCAGGTTGCTGTAGTTTGTGAAGTTGAAATATTGGCAGCGTTTGCACCGAAGTTAGTCCATGGACCTGTAGATGAAGGACCTGATTGCCATTGATAGGTAGTTCCCGCACCCTGTGCATTTTGCAACGAAAGATTAAATGATGTACCTGAACAAACCTGGGGGACAGATGATACTGTATTACCTGGGTCAGGCGTACCGGCACAGTTCAAATTTGGTAGTACATTAACTGAATAGTCTTCTATCTCACCAAATGTATAGCTTGTACAACCACTCCAGGTAGGTGCAGTGGCACCCCATACTACTGCCACCCGCATACGAGTTACACCAGTTGTTGCTGTGCCAGGAACATTTATACCTAATGTATGTGGTCCGGAAGAAGAAGTAGCAGACGCTACTAAATATGCTTCAGTTGCCAGGTCCCAAACTTCATTCTGGTTCCAATCAATCATTGCCCATACATAATCATTGGCATCAGGGTCAATACTAACTGATATTGAAGTGGCGTCACCCTGCGTAACAGTGGCCTGCTGAGCAGTGTAATCGTTAAGCCCGGCTACTCCAGCTGTAGTATTGTTTATTCCCGCATAAGTTACGTTTGTGACAAACTCAAAAGTTACACTGCTTGTAGCGGGAGCACAATATGCATCAGGTAGAACACTGTTCTGGCTGGTGCTATTTGTCATGTCCTGTAAGAACTTGCCATATTTTGCATTAATTGTAGCAATATCTCCTTTTTTCCTCAGCGCTTCTATTTCTTTCATGATATTGAGGTACTCCGTTTTTCTATTTGGAGCTATCACTTTTTTCTCCTGACTAACGTTGAAAGGCTTTGAATTCCTTCCACTCAATGTAGTATTTGAAAC
>JACJXQ010000025.1 GCA_020636495.1 Chitinophagales bacterium
AGTAAGAAGCATACTTGCTTGCCATGATATCCACTCCACTCATCCTTCCTATGGCAGGGTCATAACCGCGGAAGAACATCTCATAATTTCCCGTTACCTTATTGAGCTCGCTGCCACTGTTGTATAGATATTGATTAGGCTTGGTATCAATTCTTGTCCACGAGTCTTTGGTCTGTAAACCAAACGCATAGTAGTTGTTGGTTTGCACCACCTGTGATTTGGTATACGTCACTTTCAAGTCATCAAAATACACCCAGTTGTTGCTTTCGTTTTCATAGCTAAGATACACATAAATATAACCTGGCTTTTCAATGGTAATGGCACTGTTAAATTGAACCAGTGTTTTGTTAAAGTATGCTGAAGACGGAACAGACTTCCATCCATAATCGTCATGTTGGTAAAGGGTATCAAATCCATTTGATTCATCAAAGAAAATATAATTTAAATAAGCTGCCGGAGTATCATCACCTTGGTTACCACCTAATCCCAAAACTCCGAGTGCATCATTGAACGTATCATAGATGGCCTGACTTTCACCACCCCCACCATTGGCCCCTCCAAACGCTCCGGCCACTGCAGTGACCATCGCTGCCAAACTGGTGCTGTATGTGCCGTAGCCGCTGCTGTTTTCATGGTAGGCATACACTGAGGGTTCAACCGTGTCACCAGGGTATACGCGTAGCATGATACCCGGTCCAGAAGGGGTGGTTTGGTTCATTTTGTATACTTTGCTTCCACCTGACGTATGGTTGGCAGACGGAAAACTAACTTCATTATTACCATCTACGTTCTCATAAAGGTCGGTATCCTCTCTTAGGCCACTTCCTGTGGTTTCAAAGGTGGCCATGAACTCCATGGTTTCTTCCTTGCTCGTAAATACCGTACGGGTATTGCCCTGATGATCACTCAAAGCATATTGGTATTCATAATTGCCGTCATTCACCACTACCCTGCCTTCAGGCGAGGCAAAATAGCGAAGGGTATCATTTTCATAGACAAATCCACCCACATATTTTGTTGATTTAATCAGGGTTGTGTTGTCATATACATCCATAGCCAGCTTGACACCTGTGGCATCGTAGGTATATTTTAGGTTTTTACCTCCTGTAAAGTAAACGGCCTTTACTTTGTTCAGTTCATTATAAGCAATGCTGTCGATACCCTTATTAAGGTCTTTTTTTACGTTACCACTGTTGTCATATTCGAATTCTGTTGAAGAAGTAGCCCCATTATTAAACCCCTGATCATTGCTGCTGGCATCCTCCACCTGAGCCAGTCTGTTCAGGCTATTGCTCGCATAGGTATAGGACAGGTTATCAATAGTGGTGACAGTTCCGGTTTCGCTCTTTCCTTTTCTTTGTAGTGTACTGATGTTGCCATTGGCATCATATGTAAGCCCCTCCTCATTGTAGGCATTGGCATTCAATGCAAAACTGGCTCCCTCTCCGTAGGATGCTTTTTGTAATTGGTCATTTTTGTAATAAGAATAAGCGAAGGCTTTGGTGGCCTCCTCTACATCATTTCCAAATCCTTCCTTCCATTTGATGGCCGTGATATTGCCATTGTGTTTGGGGGCTTGACTAAGGGCACCCAAACTCTCGTTGTACAACATCTCCATCGCAAAGTAATCGTTACCAATACTTGACGGGTCGTTGATTTTGTTCAGCCAACCTCGGATGGTATAGGTATAATCCACCTGCTGCAGCCATCCCGATCCGGTGTCGTGCAGTTTTTTGTTGAGTAACTGCCCCAATTCGTTGTACGTGTACTGGGCAATGGTCTGTTCTGGATTGGATCCAATTTTTCTGTACAATTTTGTCACGCGTCCCATGTGGTCATAGTCCATACGGTCTTCAATACTAAGCGCCACCGATGCAGATGAGTGGTGCGTGGATTTAGATTTCAGTGGTTTTACAAAATCATATATCGTGGTTTGTTTATCTATCCCTGCTAAGTACAACTGGTTATTACTCTGGCTTTGGATAGGACGATCATACTCATCATAAAAAGTAACTCCTATGAGCCAGTCGTTGGTCACTCCGGCACTGTTGAGTATCCTCCTTTTGCTTCCGGTGGGCAGCCCCCGGGTGCGGGTGCTGGCGCTGGCCTCCTGGCCGGCAAAGTGGGCATTGTCGTAGGCATAGTCCGATGGGCCGTTTTGGTCAAAATCGTAGTCGTCATAATAATTTACGGAAAGCAAGGTGGTGTTGGCAGTAGGGAAACTTTGGTTGGTATATCCCTGATAAGAAGGGTTCGCGGCCCTTTCCTCATACCATTTATCGGTAGCGTCATAGTCCAGTGCGTCCAACAAACCCTGAACAGTTGCCCTGCTGCTGCTATTGAGATACCATCCATTGTTGCGAACCGAAGCGCGGGAATGCGCGTAGGCGTGAAGCAATCCCCTTTGGGAATGGACAACCCTCCGGGGATTGCTTCGGTCGTGCCTCCCTCGCCATGACGGTATCTTAGGTCGTGACCACTGGTAATGCACCCATGTTTCCAGGTTTTCCCTCGCATGGCCTCAAAAAAAACTGCCTCCTGTTTTTGTTCCATGAACAACCCCAGGAGGCAGCCTTTGCCAAGTCGTCAAGAAAACCTAGAA
>JACJXQ010000026.1 GCA_020636495.1 Chitinophagales bacterium
CACAATTCCAGCGATACAAGCTCCTGTTCAACGCTATGCCGCACGGCGGTTGTTAGCCGAGAAGAAAATGCTATTAGGAATGACGAAAACGAAGACGATGATGAGCCGGTGTTGCCCTTTTACGTACAAGATACGAACTGGCTATCCGATAGTAAAACTCTAAAGCAGGAACTTTATGCTGATGCGATAAAACCGCCGCCAAAGATACCAATATATATTCTCTATGGGGTATTCAGAGCCTGAGATTATGTTTGTTAATACGCAAATACAATCTAAGACACCTCTGGAGAACAAATGAAAAGAAAATATCTATGGCTAATTGGCGGAACATCTGTCCTGCTCGTAGTAGTCGCTGCATTTCTACTTTTTCCTGTTATGGGAGCAAAAAACGCTAATGACAAAGTATATGTCGCAGCCGAAGACGCCGGGAGAATTGACGTAATCAGTCCCAAATCACGATCTGTCATTGCAAAAATAGACTTAGCCAATAAAGAAGATGCCGATGACACAATGTATATGGCACATAACGTCCAAGTTGCTCCTGATGGCAAATCTGTATGGGTTACTGCGAATGCTATGGCAAACCATACAGCGAGCTTGAAGACACGTATATTGAACAAGCTGTTCCCGACGGCGTATGCCGATGAAGGACACGATGAAGTAGCCACCAGTTCCGATCAAGTTGTTGTCATTGATCCTTTAACAGACAAGATAACAAGGCGGATTGATATAGGAACCGACCTGCACTTGGCACACGTGGTTCTAACGCCTGACAGTAAATTTGCTCTTGCTACATCACAGAATAAAGCTGAGGTTTACAAAATTGATACTGAAACCTTTAAAGTTGTTGGAACAGCAAAAGCAAAAACCAAAACCAATGCAGAACCGCACGGGCTACGCATATCGCCGGACGGTAAAACCGCTTACGTTGCACTGATGGGAGATAAAAGTATTGGTAAGCTAAACCTGTCAACGCTAACATTTAAGTACATTCCATTGAATGGCACGCCTGTTCAAACTGGTATTACCGCAGATGGTAAATACGCTTTAGCATCTGTTTTTACTGACAAGAGTATGGCTATCGTTGATACTGCCAACGACAGCGTCAGGTATGCGTTATTACCGAGCGATGCAAAAGGACCGTTGCAGCTTTACCCGTCGTCTGATGCTCGCTATGCGTATGTCGCAGACCAGGGTAATGATTTTGGGCAACCGGCAGGAAACAGCTTGTATAAAGTTGACGTACAGCAAGCAAAGACTGTTCAGACTATACCAGTTGGCACAGCTCCGCACGGTGTGGTTGTATCGCCAGACGATAGGTACACATACGTTACAAATATGGAGAGTGACGATGTTTCAGTAGTTGATAATAGCGTAGGAAAAGAAGTTGCTCGCATTAAAGTTGGCAAAAAACCGAACGGAATAAGTTACTGGACTAAACAATAATCGGATAATTAAGGATTGGAGATAACTATGAAAAATAAGAGCATAATGACAATAGCACTGATTGCAATCATCGTAGCGGCAGGATTTGGCGGCTACACGTTGGGTAATCAAAATGACGCTAAGAATACCAATACATCTGTTACCACTGAACAACAGTCAACGGCTACTGATCATAACTCAATGTCTATGATGGATATGAACAAACAGCTAGAGGGTTTATCGGGCGATGACTATGACAAAGCGTTCATTGAGATGATGATCACTCATCACGAGGGAGCTGTTGATATGGCTGAGTTATCAGCCTCACGTGCAAAACACGATGAGATAAAACAACTAAGTCAAGCCATTATTACGGCTCAAGATAAGGAAATTGCGGATATGAAGCAATGGCAGCGAGACTGGGGCTATTCTACTGGCGAAATGAACGATATGATGCACGGTGGGCACTAAAATGAACGACAAAGAGCCACACGAGCAAGCTAAGAGCAGTAAACGTGCATTACGATTTAACAAAAAAGTCGCTAACTATGTATTAGGGGCTATAGCGGCAGTTGTACTACTGGCTGGCGGCTGGTACGGCTACGCATACGCATCTACTCCTGAACATCTCAGAAAACCGACCTATCAGCATTACCATTAC
>JACJXQ010000027.1 GCA_020636495.1 Chitinophagales bacterium
GAAAGCAGCTAAAAAAGCAGCTCCTAAGAAGGCAGCTAAAAAAGCAGCTCCTAAGAAGGCAGCTAAAAAAGCAGCTCCTAAGAAGGCAGCTAAAAAAGCAGCTCCTAAGAAAGCAGCTAAAAAAGCAGCTCCTAAGAAGGCAGCTAAAAAAGCAGCTCCTAAGAAAGCTACTCCTCCTGCAACTCCTGCAAGGAAAGCAGCTCCAAGAAAGGTTACTGCTAAGAAAAGGAAAAAATAAGATCGCTCCGACGATCAGAACTCTAGAAGAGGTTGTGTATACAGCCTCTTTTTTTATGCCCTGAAGGGAAGCTCAAACGTGATCACACTCTCCGAAGGGGAAGGATAATAAACCCGGATAGGCCTACTCAGCCGGCCTGATATCAATCACCTTCATTTGTAAAGATACCCTACCGTTATAGTCATTTTCATCAAGCGTGTACACGATATCGAATGCTCCCTGTTGAACAATTGGATATTTATCAGCCATACCAAAGCCAATACCATCAATGGTTACACCTCCGTGCTGGTGAACTACGAACCTGAGGTGTTGTTCCTTCACCACCCTTGAATACCCCCTGAAGTCGTACACATGGCGGGTCATGAACACCGGGCGCATATTTGCCGGGCCAAAGGGTTCAAATTGTTTCAGGATATTATAGAATGGTTGTTTGATGTCTGCCAGCTTCAACTCCGCATCTATTTCTATCTCCGGCACCAGCATATGTGGTTGTATACTATCTGATACTACCGACTCGAACTTATTCACGAAACCAGAAACATTTTCCGGCTTCATAGTCATGCCGGCAGCATAAAAGTGGCCGCCGTAGTTTTCCAGCAGGTCACGACATTCATGTATAGCGTCGTAAATGTTAAACCCGGTAACTGAACGAGCGGAGCCCGTTACCTTGTCGTTGCTGAGTGTCAGCACTATGGTGGGGCGGTAATAATGATCTATCAATCTTGACGCGACAATGCCCACAACGCCCTTGTGCCAGTGCGACTGGTACAGCACGGTGGATTTACGATGTTGTAGTTCTGCGTCGTTCTGCAACATGGCCAGTGCTTCTTCAGTAGTGCTTTTATCTACTTCCTTACGGTCAAAGTTGTCTGTATGCAGTGCCTCAGCCAACTCCGGTACTTTATTTGTGTCCTGCTCCGTAAATAATTCTACAGCTTTACGAGCATCATCCATTCTGCCTGCCGCATTCACACGCGGACCAATAACAAACACAAGGTCCGAAATGGTCATATCTTTCTGAACATTACCCAGTTCTTTCAGTATCCTGATACCAGCAGAAGGGTGCTCATTCACCTTCTTCAGCCCGAAGTAAGCCAGTACACGGTTCTCCCCATCTATCGGGACTATATCCGCAGCAATGCTTGTAGCTACCAGGTCAAGGTATTCATATGCGGTTTCTTCAGGCAGGTTCAGTTCTTTTGTCAAAGCACATATCAGCTTGAACCCGATACCACAGCCGGACAGCTCTTTATATGGATATGTACAATCTGCCTGTTTAGGATTCAGTATAGCATATGCAGGGGGTAATACCGCATCAGGAGTGTGGTGATCGCAGACAATAACATCAATACCTAATGTTGCTGCATACTTCACCAGCTCTACTGATTTAATACCGCAATCCAACGTTATCATCAATGTGTACCCATGCTCCCTGGCATACTCTATCCCTTCTT